>CAYONH010000176.1:0-4259 GCA_964405275.1 uncultured Candidatus Bathyarchaeia archaeon
GAACCAGGTTTCTCCAACATCTTCGGCAGAGGCTCAGAGGACCTCCACAAGATCGTGAGGGCGGATGGCATCTACGTCTATGACTCCGAGGGGCGACGATACATCGACGGGAGCGCCGGCCCCATATGCGTCAACATCGGCCACGGCGTGAAGGAGGTGGCTGACGCCATCGCTAGGCAGGTCTCTGAGATCTCCTATGTCCACAGCGGCCACTTCTACACAAAGTCGGTGACGGACTGCGCCGAGAAGCTGGCCAGCCTCGCGCCCCCCGGGTTGAGACGTGTCTTCTTCTGCTCTGGCGGGTCCGAGGCCACAGAGGCGACGGCGAAGATGGCTCGGCAGTACCACCTGGAGAACGGTGAGCCGACCAGGTACAAGGTGGTTGCCCGGTGGCAGAGCTACCACGGGAACACGTTGGGGGCCCTCTCCATGTCGGGGAACATCGCCCGTCGCAACAGGTTCGTCCCCCTCCTCCTGGACTTCCCGCACATTCCCCCGGCGTACTGCTACAGGTGCTGGTACGGGAAGAGCCGCGGTGAATGCGACTTGGAGTGCGCCCGGGCCCTTGACACGATGATCAAGGCGACAGGCCCAGAGTATGTGTCGGCGTTCATAGCCGAACCGGTGGTGGGAGCGACCTTGGGCACCGTCCCGGCGGCGGAGGGCTACTTCCAGCTGATCAGGGAGATCTGCGACGAGCATGGCGTCCTCTTCATCGCTGACGAGGTGATGACGGGGCTGGGGAGGACCGGCAAGATGTGGGGCCTCGATCACTGGGAGACCGTGCCAGATATCATCGCCTCCGCCAAGGGCCTCGCCAGCGGCTACCTGCCCCTCGGCGCTGTCATAGCCTCCGAGAAGGTCTTCGAGGCTTTCTCAGGAGGCTTCGCCCATGGCCACACCTACGGGAGTCACCCCGTCGTCTGTGCAGCCGGGGCTGCAGCGCTCGATTATCTGGTGAAGCATAAGCTCACTGAACGCTCGGCGGAGCTGGGGGTGTACCTCCACGAGAGGCTGCGTGAGCTCTATGACCATCCTACCGTCGGGGACGTGAGAGGCATGGGGATATTTGCCGGCATCGAGTTCGTCAAGGACAAGGAGACCAAGGAGCCATTCCCGCCCGAGGTGGGCCTCACACAGTTGATCGTGGAGCAGTGCTACCGGAACGGGCTGCTCGTCTACCCCGGCTACGGCACCGTGGACGGCATCAAGGGCAACCACATCCAGGTCGCTCCACCTTTGGTAGTGGAGCGCTCGGAGATAGACGAGATAGTCGACCTGCTGGACAGGTCCATCGGAGAAGTCGAGAAGGAACTCAAATAGGACCCATATACGTAGCAGCTAGACATTTACGCGCGCAACAGGCTGATCCGATTAATGACCGCGCGCGAGAAATCCTTATTTCTCAGTGGAGAGTGACGCTGAGTACTCGTTATGCTGCCTCAGGATCATCTGTTTCACCTCGTCGGGATAATTGACGACGAGCATATCTCTTACCGTATCAGTGACCTCGCCGGTCTCAGATAGTGTCTTTCCGGCTGTCTTCACTGCGTCCAAAAATCTCTCTAGGTACTTTCTGCCCTCTTCATTGGCGATGATCTGAGCCGCGGGCAGGAAGACGTGGACCGCTTCTGGATACAGCCCCTCCGCCTGCCTAAAGTTCATCAGGTCGGGAAACCCGCAGACGGCGGCCAGCACGGTCACCTGTTTCTCGTTCCTGGATCTCGCTGGATGGTGGGTATCCCCTTCCTCGACGTACATCTCCGGCATGGCGAGGGGCAGCGTCCGCTCCCGCAGTCTCTGGAGGTAGTGGACGATGTTGTAGTGGTAGATCGGTGTGCCTAGGTACAGAACGTCCGCCTCGGCTATCTTGGGCAGCAGCCAGTCCATGTCATCCCTCTGGGAGCATCTCCCGGGGGTCACCCACCAGCAGCTGAAGCAGCCCACACAGCCTTTGATGTCGAGGTCGGTGACGTAGTGTCTCTCGATCTCCGCCCCAGCCTGAGAGGCGCCCTCGAGGAACTTGTTCATTAGTACCTCCGACACGCTTTTACCCTTCCGGGGGCTAGCGTTGAGCGCGAGAACTTTCATAGAACTCAGTTAGGCATCTGTCTAATCACGCTAAATGATTTACGGACACGAACAGAGGGCGTTTTCGCGCGCTAGTTTCTGGGGAAGAGTGGCCTCCAGTCTGCGGCTCTCGCGATGAGGGCCTCCTGTTCATCCCTGTCCATGGGTTCGAAGTTCTCGGCTGCGTCTATGGTCATCTTGGCTATCTCCATGTCAGAGGAGGTCGCGGCGGTCGTGAGGGGCTGCGAAAGGGTGAACCGTAGGGCCTCCTTGATCTCATTTTTCGCTGTGAAGGGCTGGTACCAGCAGTCCCGGGTCCTCTCGCCGGGGTAGGGGCCCTTGGCCACCGCCTTCATGGCGATCACCCCGATGTCCCGCTCCTCCGCCACAGACAAGACCGGGCGGAAGTCGTTCCCGGGCTCCGGGTGGGCGCCCAGGACGTAGTTGACGGGGAGGAGGACGGTGTCGAGGTCCATGAGCTCCAGGGCCCGGAGGATGTTCACGGGGTTGTGGCTCGTGATCCCGATATGATCTATCAGCCCCTCCTCCTTGGCCTCCCTGAAGGCCTGGAGAGCCCCGCCCTCGCCGACCACTGTGTTGAGGTCCTCCTGAGTGTCCAGCCCGTGGAACTGGTAGAGGTCGAGGTGGTCGGTTTGAAGGCGTTCCAGGCTGCTCCTGAGCTCCTCGGCAGCCTCGCCTTTCGTGCGTTTGCCCGTCTTGCAGGCGAGGAAAAGGTCATCCCTGTACTCCCTCACCCATTTCCCGAGTCTGGCCTCGGCGTTACCGTAGGTGGGGGCGACGTCGATGTGGTTCACACCCCGGTCCAGGGCGTGCTTGATGAACTGGTCTCCCACATGGGTCTCGATGGGGTAGATGAAGACGGCTCCCCCCAGGGTTGCGATGCTGCTCCTGTGGTTAGTCCTGCCCAGAACCCTTTTTTCCATATTTGAGTGTAACAGAACCTCTCTTTTATAATGTGCGCATGAAATCCACCTTACTCACGCTGCGCGCGCAACTTGCGGCTTGCTACATATCTACTTTGATATGAAGTTTCTGCGTGAGCTCCTTGTAGCGGTTCCGTATAGTAACCTCAGTTATGTTCCCCGTCTCAGCGTACTCGTGTTGAGTACGTTTCTCGTCCATCAGCACACTTGCGATGTATGTGGATGCAGCCGCCATACCAGCCGGACTCCGACCGTTCGTCAACCCGAGTTCCATAGCATGGTCCAATATACTCAATGCTATGCTTTCCGTGTCACCGGATAGAGAGAGCTGGCTCACGTACTTGGAGACGTAGTCGCGAGGGTTAGAGCGGGGCACCTTGGCGTTCAGCCTCCTCATCAAGTACCTGTATATACGCCCCGTCTCCTTCTTGGATAGCTGAGTCGCCGTGGCGACCTCCTCGATGCTCCTCGTGATGTTGCACTGACGGCAGGCAATGTAGAGGGAGGCCGCAGTGACTCCCTTGATGGATCGACCCCTTACCAGGCGTTTCTTCACTGCCTGACGATAGATGAACGCTGCAGTCTCGATGACGTTCCTAGGGAGATTCAGTTTGAATGCTGCCTTTGTGAGCTCCGAGAGTGCATATGCAAGGTTCCTGTCCGATGAGCTTGAAACCTTGGACCGGCGATGCCACTTACGGAGCCTGTAGAGCTGGGCCTTCTGATGGTCGGAAAGCCTCTGGCCTCGGCTATCTCGGCCGCTCGTGTCGATGGTGGTTGAGAGGCCTACGTCGTGGATTGTCCAAGTGATGGGCGCTCCTACGCGAGTTCGTTTCTCAAGTTGCACGTTGTCGAAGGCCCTCCATTCCGGTCCGTAATTTAGAAGAGATGTGGATATGACCAGGCCACAGCGTTCGCAGATGAGCTCTCCCACTTTTAGGTCACGGATGAGATGGACGTCCCCGCAATCGGGGCACCGTGTAATCGTATCCGCCTTTATCATTTCATCAAGGACCTGTTCAGATTGGTTTTACCCATCCGCGCGTGAGAGGCTGCGCGCGCACCCGAGCGTGTATTAGTCGTGCGCGCGAACTATTCGAGGAGCTCTTTGGCTGATGCAACGAGCTTAGCTGCCACCTTCGAGGATACACCTGTCTTCTCTGATACAGTATCAGCGTCAACAGAGGCTATCGATTCCACAGTGTCGAACCCGGCCTTCCTAAGTTTCTCCTCAGTCGCCTTGCC
>CAYONH010000177.1:0-4254 GCA_964405275.1 uncultured Candidatus Bathyarchaeia archaeon
GACGGGAAGGAGATCGCGTTCGTCTCCAACCGCACCGGGAAGGCGGACCTCAACATGCACCTGGACATCTACGCCGTCGACGTGGAGACGAAGGAGATGAGGAGGATCACCGAGTCCGTAGGGGCCGAGTACTACCCCAAGTGGTCACCCGACGGTACCAAGATCGCCTACACCGCCACGACCAGGGGGAACACCAGCAACGAGAGCACCCCTGAGGACCGGCACATCTGGGTCGTAAACTCCGACGGGAGCGACCCCCGGGACATAACTGGCGATTTTGACAGGCCATGCGCGGCTCCCCACTGGTCGCCTGACGGGAGCAGGGTCTACTTCACGGCCTCTGACAGGGGGAGGACCCCCATCTGCTACGCCTCACCGGAAGGAGGGGGCGTGACCAAGGTCAAGGAGGGGGACTGCAGATACGGCATCATGGACACTGGAGCCGGGAAGTTGGTCTACAGCTTGTCTGATCCAAGAACCCCGGGGGACGTATACTCGGCGGATCTGGACGGTGGGAACGAGGTCAAGCTCACGGACTACAACGGCTTCCTGGAGGAGGTGGAGCTGGTCTGGCCCGAGGAGTTCTCATTCAAGTCCTCCGACGGCTGGGACATCCAGGGATGGTTAAACAAGCCCGCGGACCTCGACGAGGCGAAGAGATATCCGGGCATCCTCAGCATCAAGGGCGGTCCCTCGGGGATGGGCGGGTGGTCCTGGAACTCGAGGGGCCAGCTCCTGGCAGCCCAGGGGTACGTCCAGTTCGGGGTCAACTACCGTGGGAGTTCGGGGTATGGCCAAGCGTTCACCGACGCCGTCGTGGAGGACATGCTGGGCGGGGAGTACAGGGACAACATTGAGGCTGTGGATCACATCCTGAGTACTAGGGAATACGTCGACCCCGAGAGGCTGGGGGTCTACGGCGGGAGCTATGGCGGTTACCTCACCAACTGGATCATCACCCAGACCCACAGGTTCAAGGCGGCGGTCTCCATCTCGTCCATCAGCAACCTCTTCAGCCAGTGGGGCTGCTCCGCCCTCTCCAGCTGGGTCGAGGTCGAGATAAAGGGCCTCCCCTGGGAGAAGCTGGACCTCATGATAAAGCAGTCCCCAATCATGCAAGCGGATAAGGCGAGGACCCCAACCCTCTTCATCCACGGCGAGAAGGACCACGACACCCCCATCGTCGAGGCTGAGCAGATGTTCGCTGCACTGAAGAAGCACGACGTGGAGGCCATGTTCGTCCGCTACGTCGAGGAGGGCCACGGGGTGAGGAGAAAGCCGGGGAACCAGCTGGACGTCATGAGGCGGATGATAGCCTGGTTTGACGGGCACCTATAGGGTTTCCCAGCAGGGGATAGCTCCCCCTTCCATTGAGAAAGGTAATAAATCCTTCATTCCTAATAGAAAGTAGAATGTTTTTCGAGAAGGTCAAGTCTGAGATCGTCTCCCACTTGTCCTACTTCATCGGCTCGGGGACAGAGGCCGTCGTCGTCGACCCGATGAGGGACTGTCAGGTCTACGTCGACATCGCCAAGCGTGAGGGGATGAACGTCAGGCACATCTTCGAGACCCATCGCAACGAGGACTACATCATAGGCTCCCCGGAGCTAGCGGACCTCACGGGGGCGGATATCTACCACGGCCCCTGGCCCGAGTTCAAGTACGGGGAGGTCGTCCCCGACGGGAAGGAGTTCAAGGTCGGCAAGCTCAAGGTGACCGCCATCCACACCCCAGGCCACACCCCCGGCGACATCTCCATCGCCGTGACGGACACGACCACCGGGGAGGAGACCGTCCTCGTCTGCACGGGGGACACCCTCTTCGTCAACGACATGGGCAGGACCGACTTCGGAGGCCCGGAGAAGAGGAGGGAGTGGTCTGAGAGCCTCTACGACAGCATATTCAACAAGCTCTTCCCCCTGGGGGACCATGTCGTCCTCTGCCCAGCCCACGGGTCCGGCTCCGTCTGCGGCGGCAAGATAGCAGACAGGGAGATGAGCACCCTGGGCTTGGAGCGGCTCATGAACCCCGTGCTGCAACTAGGAAAGGAGGAGTTCGTCAGGTACAAGGTTGAGGAGCATCACGTCTACGCCCCGTACTTCAGCAGGATGGAGGTCTTCAACGTCGAGGGCGCATCCTACTTCGGCGCGGGTCCCAATCCTCCCGCCCTCACTCCTGACGAGTTCAAGGAGATGTGGGAGGAGGGGGCCATCGTTCTCGACACAAGGCCACCTCCCTCCTTCGGGGCAGGCCACATCAAGGGCTCGTTCAGCCTTGCACTGAAGCGCCTGGGACTCGTAGGATGGGTGCTCCCATACGACAAGCCTGTGCTTCTCGTAATGGCTAGCCAGAGCCACCTCGACTTCATTACGAGGAACCTCGCCAGGATAGGATACGACAACGTGGCCGGCTACATGGCGGGCTCCATCGTCAACTGGTACAAGAAGGGGCTGCCACTGGACAGGCTGGAGATGATGACAGTCCCCGAGCTAAAGGAGAAGCTCGACGGCGGTGAGGACTGGCTCGTCCTAGACGTGAGGTCCCACGAGGAGTGGGATGAGGGATACATCGAGGGAGCCATGAACGTCTACGTCGGGCTCCTGGAGAAGCGGCTGGACGACGTGCCTCAGGACAGACCTGTCGCCGTGATCTGCAAGTCGGGGACCCGCTCGGGGTTCGCCTCCAGCATCATGTTGAGAGCCGACAGAAAGAACATCCACAACGTCCTCGGCGGCATGGAGGCCTGGAAGACGTTGGGCTATCCCACCGTTAAATGACCCCCGTGGTGTCCCTAAAAGCGAAGACGGGGAGTCTTCTCCCCCCAACTTTTTTAATGTGTTAAAATAAGTTGGATAGAACGGCCTCGGTGAACGTCGTTCACAGATAATGTATAGAGAGTGTCACGATAATGCTTGGAGGGCAGGCTTGGATTTTCGGCATAGTGTTCGCGTTCTACATGGTCATTTTGATTGCGATAGGCTACTTATCCGCCAAGAAGGTCCAGACGATGGAGGACTACTACGTGGCGGGGAGGGACGTGGGGCCGATCCTTCTGGGCATACACTACGGCACTGTCTACTTCAGCTCGGTTCTCATGGTGGGTGGCGGCGCCTACGCCTACCGCTTCGGGCTCTCCACCATGTGGATCGCCATCGGGAACACGGTGCTGGGAGCCTTCCTGCCTTTCCTACTGTTCGGCAGCAGGATCAGGGTCTTCAGTGAGGTCCTCGGGGCGCTCACCCTCCCCGACTTCTTCAGGGAGAGGTATCAGTCTAGGTTCATGCACGTCTGGTCGGCCATCCTCACCGTCGTCTTCATGACCGTCTACCTTGTCTCCGTATTCATGGGGGTCTCCTACATCTTCAACGTGACAATGGGCCTCGACTACACGGTGAGCCTGATAATCACGGCGGTCATCGTCGGATTCTACCTCGCCTTCGGGGGCACCATCGCCTGCGTCTGGAACGACTTCATCCAGGGGACGGCGATGGCGCTGGGCACTCTGTTCCTCACAGTGATGGTGATCTCCTTCGGCGGAGGCATAGGCAACATCACCCAGGGTCTCTCCAACATCGATCCGGGCCTCGTGACCTTCCCTGGTGTCTGGGGATTCTGGGGGCTGTTCTCCTACATCATGGTGACCAGCATAGGCCCGTGGGGGCTGCCCCAGTCGCTGACCAGGTTCTACATGATGAAGGACCCCAAGGTCGTCAAGTGGGGCATCGTCTTCGCCACAATCTTCTGCCTCAGCATGACCTGCTGTTCCTACTTCAACGGGGCGGCGGCCCGCTACGCCTTCGAGACCAACGGTATAGAGATCCCACTGACCCCCGGCGGGAGCCCCGACTACGACATCGTCATCCCCAAGCTCATAATGCTCGTGCTCCCCACGGTCATCGGCGCCGTCTACCTCTCAGCGGTCATAGCGGCCTCCCAGTCGACCGCCGACGCCGTCATACTCATGGCGAGCTTCGGCTTGGCCAGGGACATCTACCAGAAGCTGATCAACCCTGATGTCTCCGATGAGAGAATACTTAAGCTCAGCAAGATCGCCACGGCGGGGGTGACCTTCGCCGGCCTCGTCCTCGCCTACTTCAGGCCTAAGGCGATCCTGGACCTGGCGATGATCGCCTGGGCCTGCCTCTCGGCGGCGATAATGGCGCCCTTCCTCTACGGCATCTTCTGGAAGAAGGCGACGAGCACCGCGGCGGCGTTCGTCTCCGTCACCGCCTTCCTGTTGGCTGTGGCCTGGGG
>CAYONH010000178.1:0-1408 GCA_964405275.1 uncultured Candidatus Bathyarchaeia archaeon
AGCTCGATGTTCTGAGGAGTGTACCGCTTGGCGATGCCGAACTTAGCCATCTCATTCATCCCGTATCGGCAGATGGTGGTCTCGACGGGGTCCATCTCGTAGTGATAATAGGTCTTCACCCCTTCATCATCCACCTTCATCTCGAATCTGATGGGCCACCACGATATGCTGTAGCTCTTGTAGACCCCTAGAATGACGTCCTCCCTGAACTTCTTGGTAGCCCTCAGGCCGTCGTCTGGCCTGAGTTTGGTGATCAGCATGGCCCCCTTCTCATGGACGTGTGTTGCGTATTTCCCATCCTTACCCTCGTAGGTTAGGAGTGGGACACCGACCTTGAAGTTTCCATGATCGAGCATTACGCAGCGATATTCCTCTTCTACCTGCGTAAACCATTTCTGGAAGAAGTCAACCATCCCGGCTGTCGTGACGACGTCTCCCTCAGGGTCTCGAAGCTCCCATGTGCAGGGACCATAGATAACAATTTCCTCGTCGTCGTCCTTACTGATGATCTGCATCGGGCGGTCATCTGATTTGAACAGGGTTCCAGCTTCTACCCTAGCCGCAATCTGGGCCACGATAAAAGCCGCTGTCTCCTCATCGTGAAGACACAGCATTTCGGCGAGACAATCCTGTTCAGAATCCCATCGAGAGAACATCATTCTTTCTCCACCTTCTTATTATCCTTGGTCTCATTAAGGTTTTCGTCTCCATCCGTGGTGGGGTTCTCCGGGTCATCCTCGGGAAGGTTCGGAACCTGCTCCGTATGTACTGGTCCCTCGAACTCCTTTATGACTTCGAGGTCGAACTCACCACTGATCCTGATATAGCCGTCGTCATCTATCTCAGCGTCGAGGCCAGCCCTAATTGCGGCGGTTCCGGCTGCAATCTGCTCTTTCAGTGTCTGAGCCTCTTCTCGGGGGTCCCTCTTCTCGACTGGGTTGAAGCCGAACTCCCAGTCTTTAATGTTCATTTTGTCGGGGTGGTTGATGAGTTGCTGATTCCAAGCGTCCTCTATTGGTATCTGGTAGGTGCGAATCGAGTCGTTGTTGATGGTGATCTCCATTCTGGCGAAGTATCCACCACCTGTACCACTGGCTGCCTCGTTGACGTAGGCTGGTTGAATCCCATATATGGGGGCAACAACAGTAACCAGAAGAGCGTGCCACCAGTCGAGGCTCTGCATCTTCGTGGGGTCTGGGAAGGCGTCATGAACCTCTGCTCCCTTCTTACCCCCGAGGAATAGTTTTCGTTGAGTGTGAATATTCGGGTTGGTCAGGCGTTTGGCGTAGAGTTGAGCCTCTTGCTCATAGACCTGCTCGGCTACCTTATTGGCCTGATCCTGCGTAGCATCCTTGAGAACGATGATCTTGGCAAGTTGAACCCTGTCATAATTCTCAAGGTTGAATCT
>CAYONH010000178.1:1508-4248 GCA_964405275.1 uncultured Candidatus Bathyarchaeia archaeon
GCTGGGGCCTTATAACACTCGGGGCAGAACCAGATGTCGTTCCCGAGGCGGCCCTTCTCATCAGCCCCAATGAACATCTTGGCGCTGTCCTCAACATAGACCTTCCAGAGGTTTCCGAGTTTGCCTATTTTGGTGTTAAAGAGATACCAGTCCCCAGTAGAGAGGCCGTCCTTAAGAAGGCTCGTGACGATGTCCCAGAACTCATCGTCCTCATTCGGATTCTTGAAAAAGGCGTCTAGGACCCTGCGCTCATCTGGATCAGGGTCCCTGAAATCGGTTCCCTCACACTCCTTACAGGACTTCACTGGGCGCTTGTACTCAGCCCCACATTTAGTACATTTCTTGGCGAATTTGGCTTTAGCCCCCCCACCATTCTTGAGGACGCCCCGGATGATGACTCCATGAATGTTTCTCAGAAAGGGGTGGTTATCTGCGTATAGCTTCAGGGTTTTATATGGGGCAGGCTGATTTATGAGGTTGTCAATATTATCGATGTCCATATCTTCATAAATAATGGACCTGAACTTGCGATAGGTGTCCTCAACGAATTTTAAGGCCCTCCCAACCTCAGAGGAGGTGTAGATACCAGCCCTATCGTTTCTCCACCTTCTGAACCTAGCCCTCCACGAATTATCTTTCTGCATCATCTCGATCACACATAGAACGCATACGGAGTGAAATCAAATGCTGGGGCCGCAGCGAGCGCCAAGGCCCAAAAGCGGTCTCCGTGACTACCCTCTTGGCTCCTTTTTGCCTCACTCATGTCGTAGGGGATACTGTGCAAGTCTTCTTTCAGCTCCAGATAATCAAGCAGCTTCAATTTAACATCTGTTGCCTGTTGTCTTAAGTTTAACGCATAGTAGACACGGGCTGGGACCTTGGAGTCCCCCACCTCGACGCTTTGCTTGAAGTGGATGCCCTCAACCTTGCTCCCATGGTTCTCGAAGGCCAGATCATAGAGGCCAACCCCAGCCCCCGTCAGGTCTATTCTGATATTTGTGAAGCCGAAATTATGATCTAGAAGTTGTAGAAGAGATGCCTGAGTCTGAGTGTCGCTACCCCTGAGGAGGTGCTCATATCGTTGTATGATACCAAACTCGGAGTGCTCCATTACCTCGAAGGCCGATAGATCCTTAAACCTTGCGTAGTCGATTCCAAGAGTATAGGGATTATCCCCTATTCTGCGAAGCTGGGTGTATTTCTTTCGGTGATCTCCTAACCAACCACTCGGATTGGTGGGAGACCACCTCTTAATAACACAGGCACTCTGAATCAGGGGCCAACTCATGAAGTTGACCTCCTCGTCGGGGGCCTTACACTGGTTCTCCCTCATGAAGATGTCAAGATCCTTTTTGCGCTGTTTCTCCAAGTTGTCGATGTTGATCCAGTACGCAATAGGGGCTATGCGTCCCGAATCAACCTGTTCCTGAAGAGGTGAAGAGGGATCAAGGGCCTTCTCATCGAAGATGGGGGTTCTCAAAACCTTATATCCAAACGTCTCGGCGTTCATAAGATACCTGTTGAAGAGGCCAGCGGAGTTCTTGATGGTGCTCACGATGGTTCTCTGACCTCCTTCACTCATGCAGTTGTCGCTTGCGTCGATGATGGTTGCCTGATTCTCACACCAGTCAAACTCATCATTATAGATGATGGGACACCGATAACTTCTGAATTTATTGGGATTTTTACCGGGAATCTTGAAAATGGTGCTGCCAGTATCAGTTAGCCTTAGTTCTGTGTTGACCGTTATGTCCCGGTTGATCGCACCGGGAATTTTGCAGTTATCAACGAGCCAGATAGCCCACTGAATAGGTACGTCTCCCTGCTCTCCAGTGATCGAGCTGAGAGGGATGTTGAGGCCATCATAGGTGAGGCCGAACATGATGAGGTCCATCATGGTGATCGCCGTCGCCCCGACGCCTCGACCCTTGTTCCAGAGCCTGTGGGGGGCCTCTGGGTTGACTAAATAGAACCCTTCATGCCATTCTATCTGATATGGTTGTGGAATATAGTCGAATGGACGCCCAAAGGAATCCTTCATCCGAAAAAGAGAGGTGAGGATTTTAATGTAGCTTCGAGGCTTGTCGAGCTCCTCAAGGCTACGATGAAGACTCTGGGGGCTCCCTACGCTTCTCTGCATATAGTTCCCTCACGAGCTCCATAATCTTGTCACTGGCCTCTAATTCGACCTTCCCATCTATCCTATGACTGTATTTCCGGGTGATCAGCTTCTCCATGAGGGTGCTGACACGCTTGTATGCGAGCTCGACGTTGGTATCCTCGACCTGCTTGTGGAGGTAAAACCACCTCTCGAAGAGCCAGTCCTCGTAGCCACCAGTCTCCTTCCACTCTCGGGCGATCCTGACGACCTGATAGACGGAGACCTCGAAACCTCTATCCTCTTTGTTAAATTCCTCTGTCATAACCGCATAAGTGACCTCCCCAATGCGGTTTTTGATGTGTTTCTGGACAGCGAGTACCTGATCTTTGGTCAATTTAGCAGCCATGGTCATCCACCATTAATAAAGTCGGACACAGATTTAAGGAGTAGGAAAACAGAGTTGGCGATGATGAGGGCTTTCTCCCAGAGCTTCGTTCCACCGAGGGAATCCTTCTTCTCGACCCCTGTAAGCCTTTCCTCATGGTTGTCTGTGATAGCCGTTCTTATAGCTATCTGGGTCTCTGCCATATCACCGAACTTCTGGACTGTTGTAGCACAAACGAGTGCCTGTGATTGAAC
>CAYONH010000179.1:0-4164 GCA_964405275.1 uncultured Candidatus Bathyarchaeia archaeon
CTTTATAGTGGATGAGGTTGATGTACAGCCCCTCGATCTCGTCGACTGAAAGTTCTACTTTAACCAACTTTACTCCTCCTTGTCTGGATGGAGGTCTCTCCTGCATTAGAGTATTAAAACCCACCAGTCACCAACATAATCGGTCTAGCGATGCGAGGTTAGCTGTGAAGCGTACTCTATTTTCGTATGATCTGGTTTCCGTTCCCCTCGTCGTTTACGCGAGCGGGCGCGTGAAGGTGAGCTCTCTCATGGAGTCGTATACGCGTGATGTCTTCACCTCTCCTATGAATAGGGCGTCTTTCATCATCAGATGCTCGGCGGGTTCGTATGCTTATGGGGTCTCGGCTTCCCGTTGGTACCTGAGGTCTCCTTCGACGTATGTCTGCTGGATTCGCAGTTCCTTCAGGTCCTCTGTAGGAATCTCCAGGGGGTTGCGGTTCCAGATGGCGATGTCTGCGTGCTTTCCGGGCTCCAGGGAGCCTATTCTGTCCTCCATGAAGATGTGCCTGGCGGCCAGGGTGGTGTATGTGCGCAGGGCCTGGAGGGGGGTGATGGACTCGTGGTCTCCCATGGTCTTTCCCTGGATGGTCCTCCTGGCGACGCTGGCGTAGAGGCCGTACTGGGGGTATGGCGGGGTAACGGTGGTGTCGTGGCTGTTGGCCACGGGGAGCCCCATTTGGAGCATGGTCCTGAGGGGGATGCAGGCGTCGCAGCGTCTCTGGCCTATGGACGTTAGGAAGCTGTCGCCGAGCCAGTAGATGAAGGGTGCCTGGGTGTTCACCATGATGCCGAGCTCCTTGAGCCTGCGTAGGGCTTCGTGGGACGGGAAGTAGCAGTGGACTATCTGGTGGCGGGGGTCTGGCCTGGGGCTGGTGGTCTGGGCGTGCTGGAAGGCGTCGAGGGCTACGTCGATGGCCCTGTCGCCTATGGCGTGGATGGCCACCTGGAATCCCGCCTGGTGGCCCAGGAGCGTCATCTCCTTGAGCTCCTCGGCTGGGATGAGCTGCATTCCCCGGTTGTCGGGGTGGCCCAGGTAGGGCTCGTAGAGGAGGGCGGTCCCGGGCCCTATGCCCCCGTCCTCCTGCATCTTGAGGCCGATGAGTCTGAAGACGTCGTCGCCGCCCATCTTTATCTCCTTGACGGCCCTCTGGACCTCGGCGATGCCCCGGAGGAACCCGTAGAGGGCGAAGACCCTCACCGTGAGCCCGCCCTTCCCGTGGAGGCTCCTGTAGGCCTCCAGCTGGGGGGTGAGGATCCCGGGTTCGACGACTGTGGTGATGCCCTGGGCGAGGAAGTCGTCGCAGGCCCTCCTGAGCCCTGCCTCCATCTCGTCACTGGTCCAGGGGGGTATCACCTGGGTCACCAGGTTCCGGGCCATGCCCCGGAGGAGGCCCGTGGGCTCCCCCTCGTCGCTCCTGTCGATGGTGCCCAGCAGGGGGTCGGGGGTGTCCTTGGTGACGCCCGCCGCCTCCAGGGCGAGGCTGTTGGCGACGTCCATCTCGAAGACCCGCCTGAGCCACACGGGGTTCTCTGGGGATGCCTGGTCGATGTCCCACCTATTGGGGAACCTCCTCTCCTTCAGGAGTGTCTCATCCCAGCCAGTGGCGATTATCCACTTCCCTTTCTCGGTCTCGCTGGCGAGGTCAGCAATCATCCGTGCTATGTCCTCGCAGCTACGGGCCTTGGGGTACCTAACGTCGAGGATATGCTCGGCGGATACACCATGCTGGAGGAAGTGGTCGTGGGTGGAGATGAGGCCCGGGGTGGCCGTTCCGCCTCCCATGTCCGTGACCTCGGTTCCGGGTCCCATGAGGTGGGAGAGCTGCTTCTCGGATCCCGTTGCCATGATCTTACCATCTTTGATGGCGATGGCTTCCGTGATGGAGTTTTGTGGGTTGAGGGTGATGATGGTTCCATTCCGGATGAGGAGATCAGCCTGAACCATGTTACCTATCTGTGTTGTTTTACGTTATACTGTTTCCGACCTGAGATGCTTTCTGCTTAGTATATTCTGAATTTTGGTTGTGTTTATTCGTTGAAGACATGTGGGGGAGAGGGATTCGAACCCTCGTAAGCCTGAGCTTCAGAATATTGTGTCTTCCCCCTTTTACCGCTCGGGAGCCCCTTTTTTGTGTTAGATGTAACATACGCTGGCGTTCTCTGAACGGCTGGCTTAGGATAGCGGTTTTTGGTATGAATAAGTGCCCCTTTTGGTATGAATGAGATCGTTTCGGGGGTGTTTTCCGGTTCCTTTGGTTGTGGGGAGGTTTTTTTCAGGCTCTGATGCATGACCCCCCCTCCCCCCTCTGTATGTTTAGATTTTGTGCATGTGTCATGTGGATATGGTTTGAATGGTTCCCTAATTTTTCATTCATACGACGCTTTCTGTGGTAGGTTTATCTAATTTGGTATCAGAGCGCCAATTAGTCGAGTCTGCATCTGATGGGGAAAAAGTGCGGGGGGAGAGAATCTCACACAGATTTACTAGTAATTTTCTCTCATATAATGAGGTTTATACTAACTTCTTTTAATCGTATGGTGGGTACAGGTTCGGTTGAGTCAAAAGCGGGCTCGCGCGCGCAATGAAAAAGTATCAATGGTAGTTAATTTAATGGTTCAACAGGGGTAAGGGTCTCCACAACAAAGACAACTACAAATTCTTCCACCTCAACCAATTCTTGAAAAACCTGTCCCAACTCTCTTGGAAATAAAAGACGAAAAATAAAATGCGCGCGCGAAAGCCAATACTAACATCCAGGTTGTCAAGTCCATTCTCTGCACGTGCGCCTTATGTAGATGCCTTCTAGAATGGAAATATTCAGATTTGTATATAGATAAATTGACATTCACCACTAAATCTTAGCATGTTTGAACATTAAATGCGTTGCAGATCCACACGCGCAGCCGAAGGATAGGTCTTGGTACGAACATTATTTAATACAGTAAATATTATTTAATGAAAGTTCATGTCAGGAATAATTTCACCAGAAGAATTTCTCGGATTCAAGCCCGGCACCGACCGGAAGCTCGCGGACTGGCCGCAGATCGTCGAGTACTTCCAGAAGGTCGCCGCTGTCTCCGACAGGGTCAAGGTCGACGTCCTGGGGGACACGACCGAGGGCAACCCCTTCATCAGGGCGATAGTCAGCTCGGCTGAGAACATCGCGAACATCGAGGAGATCAGAAAGGTCCAGATGAGGATATGCAACCCTGAGGGCACAACCCCAGAGGAGGAGGCAGACCTCGTCGCCAAAGGCAAGACTATCGTTCTCATCACGTGCAGCATCCACTCCACGGAGATCGGGGCATCCCAGATGGCACTCCTGCTTCTCTACAAGCTAGCGTCGAATGACGAGGCCTTGGTCAAGGAGATACTGGACAACGTCGTTCTCCTCCTGGTCCCATCCCTAAACCCTGACGGCCACGAGATGGTGGTCAAATGGTACAGGGAGAATCTGGGCACCAAGTACGAGGGCACCAGCCCCCCCTTCATGTACCACAAGTACGTGGGCCACGACAACAACAGGGACTGGTTCATGTTCACCCAGAAGGAGACCCGGCTCGCCGTCGGGGAAATTCACAACAAGTGGTACCCCCAGATCGTCTACGACCTCCACCAGATGGGGAGCAACGGGGCAAGGCTCTTCGTGCCCCCCTTCACCGACCCCATCGACTCCAACATCGACCCCGTCCTCCAGTCACAGATCGCCTTCATCGGCACATCGATGCTCAACGAGCTAGTCACCGATGGGAAGAAGGGCGTCTGGTGCTCCGCTGGATACGACCTCTACACCCCGGCTAGGCACTACCAATGCTACCACGGGGGCATCAGGATTCTCTCGGAGGCCGCCAGCGTGGGCGTCGCCTCCCCCATCGATGTCAAGAGGAACGAGGTCCAGTCCCGGAGGGGGGCGAGTCCCCTCGATCAGCGATGGAACAACCCGTACCCCTGGACGGGCGGCTCATGGACCCTCGGTGATATCGTCGACTACGAATTCATCGCTGCCCAGGCTCTGCTGAGGAACGCCGCAAGGTACAGTGACCGCTGGCTCAAAGGGAGCCTGGAGATCTACAAGAGAGCGCTGAGTCCCGAGGGGGGCCCCTATGCCTACGTCTTCCCGCCCGACCAGAAGGACCCTGCGACGATGGCGGAGCTCCTGAACA
>CAYONH010000180.1:0-2226 GCA_964405275.1 uncultured Candidatus Bathyarchaeia archaeon
ATAGTCGAGAACTCCCTGAACGGGGTCCTCATAGCCAGATTCGCCGAGCCCCATCTTGTCTTCGTGAATCAGACATTGGCGGATATGCTGGGATACACCGTTGACGAGATGATGGGCTTCACCCAGCAGCAGGTCCTTGGACTCGTCCATGAAGATGACCGTAAGAAGATGTACTCGAGCTTCGAAGAGCGTTTCAAGGGGAAGCATCAGCCGGTCAGGTTCAATTGCAAGATATACAGAAAGGACAGAACCGTGATCCTCCTCGATATGTCATCCAGCATCTTGGAGTACAAAGGGGAGCCAGCGGTTCATTCGACTTTCCTGGACGTAACCGAGCGTGAGAAAGAGGACAGGGCCCTTAAGGACTCCGAGGAGATGTACAAGAGCCTCGTTGAACTAGCACCTGATGGAATAATCACATTTGATATGAGGGGCTTTATCACCTCGGCGAACTCAGCATACTACAGACTTACCGGTTTCAACGAAGGGGAGATAGTAGGAAAACACTTCACCAAGATCGGGGCTGCCAGGATCAGGGACCTACCAAAGTACATCGATATATTCGCCTCTTTGCTGAGAGGAGAACACCCAGCCTCAATCGAGTTCCCATTCCTCCGCAAGGACGGCTCACATGGATGGGGGGAGTCGCATTTCGCCCCAATAAGGATCAATGGGAAGAGAGAGGTCATCGCCATAGCCCGGGACATAACAAACCGGAGGAACGCGGACGAGAAGCTTAAAGTTGTAGGCAAGCTCGCACGCCACGACGTTAGGAACAAGATGGCCATCATCGGAGGCTATCTAAGCCTGTTGAAGATGAGACCACAAGAGGAGCAGACGGTTAAGGAGAGCATCAGGGAGATCGACAACGCCGTTGACCAGATGGCGATGATACTGGACTTCGCAGCGGACTACGAGAGGCTTGGTTGCGAAGATAAGAAGCCAATAGACGTCGCATTGAGCTTCGATTCGGCTTGCGCAATGTTCGATCTCAGTGAGATACTAGTGGAGAATCGTTGTAAGGGACTGGTGGTTTCAGCCGACTCATTGTTGAGCCGAATATTCTACAACTTCATCGACAACTCTCTCAGGCACGGCGGAGACGTAAGACAGATTCGCCTTTACAGCCAGAGCAGTGAAACCCTGAGAATTGTATATGAAGATGACGGCGTGGGGATACCCCGAAACAAGAAGCGGAAGCTGTTCGCAAACAACATAGAAGAGGGGGGGATCCACGGCCTAACTCTCATCAGCAGGATCGTAGAATCCTATGGCTGGAAGATAAGAGAAGAGGGAAAGCCCAGGGAAGGTGTGAAGTTCGTCTTGGAGTCGCCCTTGGAGTAATAGGATGATGGAGATGTAACGTATGTCTAAGAAGCAGATCTTGGTGGTCGAGGACGAAGAAGCCCTGCTCAAGCTGTACAAGAGAATGCTTGAGGCTGACGGCCATGAGGTCACCGCCGTCAAAACAGGACAGGAAGCCCTCCACTTGACGAAGGGGGAGGCATTCGACCTCATGTTCCTGGACATCATGCTCCCCGACATCAGAGGAGACAAGATCGTCGAAGAGATACGGGGAAGAGGCGACAAGACCACAGTCGTCCTGATAACGGGTTTTCCGGAGTTGCAGAGCAGCATCGACGCCCTCGACCTGGGAATATACGAGATACTGCTAAAACCGATAAAAGTAGATGAACTTCTGAGAGTGGCCCACGAAGCCCTGTCCTCTTAACTCATCGTCTCAGCCCTGGAAAAAAGGGTTTACAGGAATCCCAGGTTGAGGGTTCCCACGATCAGCACTATCTGGAGCAGGAAGAAGTAGATGTGGGCGAACTTCTTGGCCCTCAGGACCATCGCGGTGTCGTAGGCGTTCATTATCGGGAACATGATCCTCAGGAACCCCAGGCTCATGGCGACGACCATGATGGGGACGACGACGTTGAACCCCAGCTGGACGTAGGTGAGGGGGGTGATGGTCATGATGAAGAGGAGCGTGACGATCATGAGCTGTATCTTCCCCTTCCAGCTCAGGACGACCCCCAGGTGCCTCATCCCGAAGAGCTTATCCTCGTACATGTCCGTCGAGTCCCCGAACAGTGGCTTCATGGGAGTGATGAAGCTCCCGAAGATGATCGCCGCGAACATCGCCGGCATCACCACCCGACCCTCAAGGGCGTAGCAGACCATGAGCCCCACCCAGGGGAAGCAGGTGAAGTAGAAGAGCTC
>CAYONH010000180.1:2326-4161 GCA_964405275.1 uncultured Candidatus Bathyarchaeia archaeon
AAGGTCGAGGGCATCCCCGGGAACTTCGTCACCAAGGGGAAGGTCTGCGGCAAGGGTATGGCCGCGGTCCAGCTGGAGTACGACCCCAAGCGCCTCACCCATCCCCTGAGGAGGGTCGGCGAGAGGGGCTCCGGTGAGTGGGAGAGGATCACCTGGGACGAGGCGCTGGACGAGGTGGCGGGGAGGCTCCTGGAGATCAGGGAGGAGCACGGGCCCCAGGCAGTGGTCTACCACCACGGCGCCGCGATCCAGCACATCTGGCCCTACATCGACAGGCTGATGAACCTCTACGGCTCCCCCAACGTCGCCGGCCACTCCCACCTCTGCCACGTCCCGAGGATGCTGGGGCAGGTGGCCACATACGGTGGGATGCCCCAGGGTGACTACGCCAACACGGAGCTCATGCTCATGTGGGGGCACAACCCCATCTACTCCTCCCCGCTCCACTACGGCAGGCAGGCGATGGAGGCGAGGGAGAGGGGCGCCAAGCTCATCGTCGTCGACCCCATCTTCACGGCGATAGCCTCCAAGGCCGACATCTACGTGCAGCCCCGCCCCGGGAGCGACGGCGCCCTGGCCCTCGGGATGCTCAACGTCATCATAGGCGAGGGGCTCTACGACGAGGAGTTCGTCGAGGGCTGGACCCACGGGTTCGACGAGATCGCGGAGCTGGTTGAGGGCTACACGCCCGAGAGGGTCGAGGAGATAACGTGGGTCCCCGCCGACCAGATCCGGGAGGTGGCGAGGGTCTACGCGACCACGAAGCCCGCTATCCTCGAGGAGGGGAACGGCCTCGACCAGCACACAAACGTCGTGCAGACGGCTCGGGCCCTCGCCGTCCTCAGGGCTGTGACGGGGAACCTCGGCGTCGTCGGAGGACACGTCTTCCGCCCCGACGCGGGTACACAGGATATTTCGTTGAGGGATAAGAGGCCTGAGGGCGTTGAGTCCATCACCAAGAACCCCTTCTACTACAGGGTCACCCGGAACATCACGACTCCCCACGTGGTGGACGCCCTCCTCACCGGGGAGCCCTACACGGTCAAGGCCCTCATCGTCCACGGCAGCGCCATGGCGAGCATCGCCTCCAACAGCGACAAGACCCTGGAGGCACTGAAGATGCTGGACCTGATCATCGTTGACGACCTGTTCATGACCGCCTCCGCGGAGGTCGCTGACATCGTCCTCCCAGCGGCCACGTTCCTGGAGGGGTCCTGCCTTGTGAAGTGCCCCGGGGCGGGGCCCTCGCCCACAGCCGACACCAGCTATGTGGGGATGATCAAGGCGGCGGTGGAACCCTTGGGGGAGTGCAAGTCGGACATCGATTTCATCTTTGAGCTGGGGAGGAGGCTGGGCTACGGGGAGTACTTCACCAGCCCCGAGGCGCTCTTCGACGAGGAGCTGGCTCCCCTGGGCCTCACGGCCGAGAAGCTCATGGACGTCCAGGGAGGATGGATAAAGGAGCACCAACCTAGGGAGATGTACATGGACAGTGGTGAGATGAGCTTCAAGACCCCCACGGGGAAGGTGGAGATCCACTCGGAGACCCTGGAGGAGTTGGGCTACGACCCCCTCCCCCGCTTCGTGGAGCCCGCTGAGAGCCCATACAGCACCCCGGAGCTCGCTGAGAAATACCCTCTGGTCGGCGGCGTGAGCCTTCACCTCGGCCTCTTCACCCACACCCAGTACAGGGAATTGCCCTGGCTCAGGGAGATCTACCCCAGGGCATTCGTGGAGATCAACCCCGAGACCGCTGAGGGCCTCGGCGTGGCCGACGGCGACGAGGTCTACGTGGAGTCCCCCAGGGACCGCATCAGGGTGGCCGCCAAGCTGAC
>CAYONH010000181.1:0-1859 GCA_964405275.1 uncultured Candidatus Bathyarchaeia archaeon
CGTCTCGCCTCGTACCCGGATGAGTCCCTGTCCCTGTTCCAGACCAAGGTGCAGATGGGGGCGCCCGTGGTGAGGCCTTTGAAGACCCCGGAGAGGAGTTCGACCCTGTCCTCCTCGTTCCTGCTGGTTGACACGGCGCTCTGTCCGGGCCTCCGCCTGTCCAGCTCCTTCTGGATGTCCTCTGCGGAGAGTCGTAGCCCTGCTGGGCATCCGTCCACGACGGCCCCCACGCATCTGCCGTGGCTCTCCCCGAAGCTGGTCACCCTGTATGTTCTGCCGATGCTGTTGCTCATTCTCCCAGGCTCCTTATCTCCGCCCCTATCGACTCAATGTCGTCCCAGAAGCCGGGGTACGACTTGGAGACGCTCTCTGCGTCCATGATGGTGGTCTCCCCGTCGGCTGCGAGGCCGAGCACCGTGAAGGCCATGGCGATCCTGTGGTCCAGGTGGGGGTTTATCATTGAGCCCTTGGGCTTCCCTCCTTCGATGGTGAACGTGTCTTCGTCCAGTGTCGTCCTCACACCCATCCTCTTCAGCCCCTCCGCCATGGCTGCGATCCTGTCAGACTCCTTGAACTGTAGCCTCCTAATTCCCGTGAGGGTGCTGGTCCCCGACGCCGTGGCGCAGAGGGAGGCTACCACGGGGAAGAGGTCGGGGCAATCAGATATGTCCATTGACACGCCCCTCAGTGTGGCCTCCCTGACGTGGATCGAGGAGTCCTGGCACTCCACGATTGCCCCCATGGACTTCAGGATGTCCAAGATGGCCGTGTCCGCCTGCTCGCTCTCCATGTTGAGGTTCCCCAAGGTCACACCACCCGCCATCGCCCCCGCTGCCAGGAGGAAGGCAGCCGAGGACCAGTCCCCCTCGACGGTCAAATCCGCTGGGGCGTAGCTCTGCCTAGCGATCTTATACTCCATCATGTCCTCCGAGGCCTCGACCTCGACTCCGTAGAGGCGCTGGGTGTCCATAGTCATGGAGATGTAGGGCTTCGACTCCAGCTGGGTGGTGATCTTGATGACCGTCTTCCTGTCCGCAAGGGGCGCCACCAGGAGGAGGGCTGAGACGAACTGGGAGCTGATGTCTCCCCTGATGGCCGCCTCGCCTCCTCGGATTTTCCCTCTTCCCTTAACGGTGATGGGGGGGAGGCCTCCTTTGCTATCTATATTCACCCCCAGCTGCTGTAGCCCGTCCACCAGGGGCTCCATGGGTCTTCTGGATAGGGACTGCCCTCCCGTTAGCTTGCAGACGCCGTCGACGAGGCTGCAGACCGCCGTCATGAACCGGATGGTGGTCCCCGACTCGCCGCAGTCGAGCTCCGCGTAGGGCTCCTTGAGGGCTCCACCCCTGACCTTCCACTCCTCATCGCTTCCTGAGACCTCCGCCCCGAGGAGCTCAAGGATCCAGCGGGTCGCCAGGGTGTCGTCTGAGATGAGGGGACTGCGTATGACGCTCTCTCCCTTCGCCAGGGCGGAGCAGACCAGCGCCCTGTGGGTCATGCTCTTCGAGGAAGGGGGCTCGAGGGTTCCCCCGACGAGGCTGCGTACGACTTTTACATCCATCGGCGTATCATCTACTCTAGGTTCTCGATTATAATACTCACGACGACGCGTGGTGGATACTCGGATGTATCGATTATTATGTCCGCTGCCTCGACGTAGCTGGGCCAGCGCTTGGTGAGGAGGCTCCTTATCTTGCTTAGCCTGTCATCGACGTTCAGGAGGGGCCTCAGGTTCCCCTCGGCCTCCACCCTCTCAAGGATGACCTCTGGGTCGGCGGTGAGGAGCACCATCCTCGAGCTCCGCCTCAGGTTCTCCAGGTTCTCGGGGTCGATGACTGTCCCGCCGCCGCAGGCGATGA
>CAYONH010000181.1:1959-4154 GCA_964405275.1 uncultured Candidatus Bathyarchaeia archaeon
ATCTCGTCAAGGTACTCGATGACGGCCATCTTGTGGGGGATGGTCACGTTGGCGCCCCTGACAGACTGGTCCCTCATCTCGCCTGTCATGAACGCTCCGAGCTTCGCTGGGCTTACCCCCCTGAGGTCGTACCTGTACTTCAGGCCCAGCTCCTCGAAGGCGGCGTTGTGCATAACGGCGCTCATGGAGTGTCCCACCGGGTAGCCGAGGAGGTAGCAGACCCTCATCTCAGGCCCCCATGATGCCGTAGATCTGCCTGAGCTCGGGGACCGTGAGCTGCCCCGGGGCGCTCTCCCTGCCTGCCTCGGACGAGGCGTAGGTGTATGCGGCCCCGAAGAGGGGTGAGAAGACCCGTGATAGGAGCCCTGTCTTCCCCATTCCGAAGGAGACGAGGCTGACGGAGGGGTTCTCCTGTATGAGGTTGAGGTACGTAAGGTTGTCCTCTAGGCTGGTCGCTGTGCCGACTATCTTGCAGATGTCCGCTCCAGCCCCTAGCATTCCGGTCATGATCTCATTCAGACGTTCCTTGGATGGTGTGCCCTTGAAATCGTGGTGCGAGATGATGGCCTTGGCGCCCAGGTCCTTGACCCTCTCAGCGATCTGACCTGCATGTGGGGTTGCCATCTCGATGTCAGCGTACTCGAAGCCGGCTTCACATGCTCTGATGACGGGCCCCATCCTCTCGGAGTCAGCTTCAGAAGAGAGACCTCCCTGATCCGTCCCTCGATTTGTGGCGATCAGAGGCAGCTCTGAAGAACTCCTGATCAAGTCAAGATCGTATAGGTTTCCTATGTAATCCAGCCTGATCTCGATTAGATCGGGGCGGTGGGCCTCTACTCTTCCTATGGTCTCGACCGCTTCCTCTGTGTTCCTGGCCGTGATGACCACGCATATCTTCGGGCTACCCATATCCCATCCCCTTCAACGTATCTAGGATGAGGGAGTCCTTGACACCCTTCACGATGGGAGACTTCCCTATGCCCGTTGGTAATACGAGGTTGATGATGTCTCCTACGGCTTTCTTGTCCCTGTGAGTGACCTCCATCAGCGTCTTCAGGTCAGCTTCGGGCGGACTGAGGTCGAAGCCGATGGATTCCAGTGTTCTGGTCTGCCTCTCCACGTCCTGGTTCCCCATGAGCCCGAGGCTCAATGAGATCCTTGCGGCGACCTCCATGCCCAGGGCGACGCCCTCGCCGTGCCTCAGCTCATGGTCGGACATGGTCTCCAGTGCGTGGCCGACGGTGTGGCCGTAGTTCAGGATGGCCCTCGCCCCCTTCTCGTCCCTCTCGTCCTCCTCGACGAGCCGTCCCTTGATGGCGACGGAGCGGATGACCGCCTCAGACAGGGCGTCCGGGTCAGCGCTCATCAGCCTCTCAGCCTCCGTCTCGGTGAGCCTGAAGAGTTCGGGGTCGGCGATGACGCCGTGCTTCACCACCTCCCCCAGCCCCGAGAGGAGCTCCCTCCGGGGGAGGGTCCCCAGTATCCCCTGGTCCGAGACGACGAGGGAGGGCTGGTAGAATGCCCCGATCAGGTTCTTCCCCTTGGGGTGGTTGACCGCTGTCTTCCCTCCGTAGCTGCTGTCAACCTGGGCGAGTAGGGTCGTGGGCACCTGGACTAGGCTCACGCCCCTCATGTAGATGGCGGCTACGAAGCCCGCGAGGTCTCCTATGGCGCCCCCGCCGAACGCTATCACGGCGGATCTTCGGTCGAGTCCAATGTCGAGCAGCTCACCTATCAGGTCTCCCGCTACCTCCCATGACTTCGCTTCCTCACCGTTGGGCACCTTGATTATGCCGATGTTGAGCCCTGCGGACTCCAGGGAGGCCCTCAGCGCTTCTACGTGGGTCTCCGGGATGCCGTCGCTGGTCACGACGGCGGAGGTTCGGACCTCGGGGAGCCTCTCCCTGATGAGGTGGCCCGTGCTGTTGACGATCCCGTTGCCGACGTGGATGGAGTAGCTTCTATCACCTAGGTCGATGTCCATGGAGCGGACGCTGGGGGGTGAACCCGGGGCCTCCATCTCCGCGCTACAGCCTCCTGCCGACTGAGCGAGCCACGGGCCCCAGCTCTCCCATGAGGGCCTCGAAGTCTTCGGGCCTCAGTGATTGGGCTCCGTCGCTCATGGCCTCCTCGGGGTTGGGGTGGACCTCGACGATGAGGCCGTCTGCCCCGGCGGCGACCGCCGCCTTCGACAT
>CAYONH010000182.1:0-2249 GCA_964405275.1 uncultured Candidatus Bathyarchaeia archaeon
TCGAACCTCTCGGCGTCGTGGTCCATCTCCAGCCACTTCTTGAAGGCGACGATGAGGGCGACCACCTCCTGCCTGTCGAGCTTGTAGCCCCTGCCGATGCTCCTGTAGTAGCCTCCCTGCTCCTTGGGGCCGGCCTCGGCTCCGATGAAGCTGTGGAGGGCCATGGCCTCGATGAGGTCCTTCTTCCCGATGGCGAAGCCGGTCGAGTTGGGTCCCAGCACGTACTTGCCCCCGTAGCAGGCGACGTCGACGCCCATCTTCACGTACTTCTTCAGGATGTCAGGGGGGTAGGTCATCCCGGATACGTCTAAGATGACGGGGACGCCGTGCTTGTGGGCGACCTTCACGGTCTCCTCGACGGATAATACGCCTGGCCTGAGGCTCCCTGCCAAAGCATGATGGATGGCCGCCGTCTTGTCTGTGATGGCGTTCTCCATGAGCTCAGCCGTGCAGCCGTACCTCTCGTCGCCGACGAAAACGAACTTGCCCCCCGGAACCTCCATGCTCCTGTCGTAGACGAGGAGCCTGTTCGCCCTCTGGATGATTATCTCGTCCTTCATCCCGGTGGTGTCTGGGAGCCGTCTCATCTTCTCAGGGTCCTTACCAGCCATCGCCGAGGCGGCCGCCAGGACAAGGGCGTTGAAAGCCCCCGAGGTGATCCAACCGGCCTCCGCCTCACAGGCCTCGGCGATGATCTCACCGCCTCTCTTCATGAGGTCCCACATGTAGACGTAGCTCTTGTTGGCCTCCTCCATGGCCTTGAGTAAATCATTGGATAGGGTGGAGCCACCTAGCCTTGTAAGGGCGAAGGAGGCGTTGACCACCCGGTTTACTCCGAGCTCCTTGTAGATGCTCATAATTATCGGGTAGACTGGGTCATATTGGAGATAAAACAGTTTCCAGCCCAACCCTTTTCATATTCAATATGTACCATTCTAGAGGGTCCCAATGGTTTGTAGAGTTCGAGCTAGGGATTTCGGCGTCGTCCTTGGACATATGGAGATGGGCAAGCTCAACGCCATTACGGATGTGGAGGGCGTGGGGGTAGGCCACTCCACCATCATTTCAGGCGAAGACGTGAGAACGGGGGTGACGGCCATCGTCCCCCATCAGGGCAACCCCCACGAGGAGAAGGTCACGGCGGCCGTGGACCTCTTCAACGCCTATGGGAAGGCGACGGGGCTCCCTCAGATCATGTTCGAGGGTGTTCTGGAGGTGCCCATCATGCTCACGGAGACCCTGAACACCTGGAGGGTGGCGGACGCCACACTGGACTACATGAAGGAGGGATACGGCGTCAAGATTGGGTCACTCAACGTCGTGGTCGGGGAGACCAACGGCGGGTACCTCACCGACAACTTCGGGAGGCACGTCGGGAGGGAGGCGGTCTTCGAGGCCTTGGACGTCGCCAGAAGCCCCGAGGGCGTGGGGCGTGTGCCCGAGGGGAACGTGGGGGGAGGGACTCCCATGTCGGGCTACGGATTCAAGGGAGGAATCGGGACCTCCTCAAGGGTCTTCGGTAACTTCACCGTCGGCGTCCTGGTCCAGCTCAACTGCGGCCGGAAGGACGACCTCATGATAGGCGGCGTGCCCGTGGGGCGGGAGGCGGAGCTGCCGAGACCCCCAGGAAGGAGCCTGGGCAACTCCATCATGATGATCGTCGCGACGGACCTCGCCATGGACTCCCGGCAGCTCTGGAAGGTGGCTAAAAGAGCCGCCTTGGGGCTGGCTAGGACCGGCTCCTACGGCGGCAACGGGAGCGGTGACTTCACCATAGCTTTCACGACCGGGGTGAAGGATGTCGAGGTACTATTGGAAGCATGGCCCGGGGAGAGGCGTCCACGGGGGGATAGTTTCCTGAATCCGGTCTACAGGGCCACAGTGGAGGCCACCGAGGAGGCGATAGTGAACGCCCTGTTCATGGCGGAGACGATGGTGGGAAGGGACGGTCACACTAGATACGCCCTCCCAACGGAGCAGCTGCCCGAAATCTTCGAGAGGTACGGGAGACCCGTCGGATAGGGTCGAGAAGGGGAACCTCAGCCCTTGTAGTTGCTGAAGAACTCCTCGGATGCTGTAAGGTACTCGTCCACGTCCTCTTCGGTGTGGGGCTCAGCGAGGAAGGAGTGGGGTAAGCCCGGGGTGACGTAGGCGAAGCCCCTGGGTATCATGTGCTCGTAGAGGGCCAGGGCTGGCCTCTTATCGTTCTTGAGCACGTCCCTGGCGTTGCGGGGCCTCTCCTTCTGGAA
>CAYONH010000182.1:2349-4144 GCA_964405275.1 uncultured Candidatus Bathyarchaeia archaeon
GAGGGCACCATCTCGACGAGGCGCTCCGCCAGCTCGACCTCCAGCTCGTGGGAGAAGCCGTAGTGGGTCCCCCTCCCCAGCTGCTCCCCGACGGCCTCCACCACCGCGTCCGGGGAGTGGCCCAGGATGAGGGCGCCGTGCCCCACCCAGTAGTCGGTGTAGACGTTCCCGTCGACGTCGGTGAGCTTGACACCCTTGGCGCTCTTCACGTAGTAGGGATGGGGGGTGATGTCCCTGATGCCGTATGACACGCCGGCTGGGAGGACCTTCCCTGCTCTGGCGTAGAGCCTCTTGGAGGTGGGGGTCTTCTCCTCGTATGTCTTCAACATGAACCACTGAGTACGTCTAGCCTTCTACCAACTTAGCTTTTAAGGTGAGATCACAGGAAAAAGGAAGGTTCCAGGACCGTTTTCCCGGTCTGTGCCTTCAGGTTCAGAAGCTCCCCCTTCTGCGCCTCAAGCACCTCCCAGAACTCCCCGGGCATCTCAGGTTCATCCCGGAAGACCTCCTCCATCCTTGAGATCTTCTCAAGGTAGTTGTCGACCCGCACGCTGAACTGCTGGTCGTACTCCTCCTGAGTGTACTCCCTGTCGAAGACACGCCTGAACAGGCCCCTCAGGTCATCGTAGTGTGGCAGGTAGCCTATCGGCGTCCTGATGGCGTCGTACTCCCCGTGTACGCGGCCCTCGGCCCAGAGGATCCAGATCTTCTTGTCGACCTTCTCGTTTGTATAGGCTCCTTCATGTTTCAGGAAGTAGTTGGTGGCGTAGACCTTGGGGCAGTTCCTCAGTTTCCTCCCGAACCTGATGTGGTTGGAGAGGTAGAGGCCGAGGGGTACCACCATGAAGTCCATGACCGCCATGGGGCTGCTCGCCCTGACGCCCCTCTTCCCGAGGGTCGCCGACGTGGTCTCGGACTCGATGGTGGCGCCCATGTAGACGCCGTGCTCCCAGCTCAGGCTCTCGGCGATGGGGACGTTGGTGTCGGAGTCCCTGCCACCGTAGTAGATCCCACGTATCACGACGCCGTCGGGGTTGTGTATGTTGGGGTCGGCGTTCTCGAGCTCGCTCAGCCTTATGGTGTACCGGGCGTTAGGGTGGGCGAGGGGTATCTCGTTCCCCTCGGGGTCTTTCTTCCCCTTCAACCAGTCGCCGGAGTGGTTCACTCCCTTTGTCGGGTACTCCCCGTCCTTCAGGCCCATTCCCAGCCAGTAGGGGTGTCCTTCTGCGATGAGGACGTTGGAGAAGATCATCTCCCGTGGGGTGTGGAGCACCTTGTAGATCAGTGGGTCGTCTACGGTGTTCACGTCCCTGATGATCCCGAAGACCCCGGACTCGATGTTCACCGCCCGGCAGTCGCCATCGTCATCCATCTTTAGGTAGGCGATGTCGTCTCCCACGATGCTCTGGCCGGGTATCATGGCTGTGCTGGTCTTGCCGCAGGCGCTGGGGTAGGCACCGGTGAAGTAGGTCACCCGGTCCTTGCCGGGAGGATGGACGCCCATGATGAGCATGTGCTCGGTGAGCCAGTCCTCGTGGTTCGCCTTGTAGATGGCGAGGCGGAGGGCCAGCTTCTTGAGTCCGAGGCTGTTGCCGGCGTACTGGTTGTTGACGCTGTAGACCTTGCCGTCCATGAAGTCGACGTAGATCCGCCTCCCCTCGACGTTCACGGTGCAGTTGCGCTCATCGAGCTCCCCCGCCGAGTGGACGAAGGTGAAGAAGTCCGGGGAGCCATCCAGCCTCTTGAACTCCTCGTAGCCGCTCCTGTAGAGGAGGTCCTCGCTGTGGGCTACGTA
>CAYONH010000183.1:0-4129 GCA_964405275.1 uncultured Candidatus Bathyarchaeia archaeon
CTGGACGAGGTGGGGGCGGACGGCTGGACCAAGGTCAATGCCGAGGGGCTCCACTGGAGTGACGGATTCTACATCTCGAAGGTCTTCCTGGAGGCCGACTACGTGGTCCAGACCTGCTGCCTCAAGACCCACAGGTTCGGGGGGCACTTCACCATGTCCCTGAAGAACTCGGTGGGGCTCGTCGCGAAGACGGTCCCCGGGGTCAGCCACAACTACATGGACGAGCTCCACGGCTCCCCCCACCAGAGGCGCATGATAGCCGAGATCAACGCGTTCTACGACGTCGACCTCGTCGTGATGGACGCGATGAAGGCCTTCGTGAACAGGGGGCCCGAGGCCGGTGACACCGTGGAGCCCAGGCTGCTCCTGGCCAGCAGGGACCGCGTCGCCCTCGACGCCGTGGGCGTGGCCATCCTGAGGAGATACGGCTCCACGGATGAGGTCATGAGGGGCTCCATCTTCGACCTGGACCAGATAAAGAGGGCGGCCGAGCTGGGTATCGGCGTGAGCAGCGCCGACTCCATCAGCCTGATACCCGTGAACGACGAGGCCCAAGGTATAGTGGGAGAACTGGAAGAGATCCTGAAAAAATAGGGATGGGTTAAGCGTGGACCGTTATCCTGCCCATGGAGGTCTTGGCGACGACGCCTATCTTTCTACCTTTATCCTCGAAGCCCATCGTCTTGACCGCCACGTGATGCTTCCTTGACCTCAGGTACTCCAGCTCGGGGAGGTCAACCGAGATCCTGCCCATGCTCGTCGTGAGGTCCAAGTCGTACCCGTTGTCTGGATCGTCCGAGACGCCGAGATCGATGGTCCCATGGCTTGTGAGCAGCTCGTAGTTCCCGCCCTCGTTGCATGGGAGGGAGAGCTGGATCTTGCCGTTGCTGGTCTTGAGGTATGCGTCCCTGGAACTCAGCTCGCCCTCGATCTTGCCGTTGCTGGTCCTTACGTTGAGGACCTGGGCGTGGACCGCGTCGAGGAGGACCGCCCCGTTGCTCGTCTTCCCATCTAGCCTCTCGGCTGTGACGTTCTCCATGAGTATCTTGCCGTTCGAAGTCTGCAGGTCCAGGTTACCGCCCTCGACCTCTGCGAGGTTGATAGACCCGTTGCTGGTCTTCAGGTTCAGCGCCGTCTCGACTCCCTTTGGGAGGGTGGCGTCCACGCAGACGCTGTACGAGACCCTGTCGGCGGGGTGGTCGAAGCCGAGGTTCAGCTTTTTCAGGCCTTCGACCTCTGTCTCTGAGAAGTCGACTATCAGGGCTTTCAGGTTCTCATCGGCTTCCTCCTTGGTGTATCCCCAGGCCTTGATGAGGAGGTCGATCTTGTACTCGGGCTTGTCCCAGGTGCCGACGTTTATCTTGCCGTTCCTGCTCTCGACTTCGAGGAGCAGTTTGTCTGTCTCGACTGGCCCGGTGAGGGTCCTCTCCTCCTCTACTCGATAGCGGTTGCTGCCCCATGAGCCTGCCCGGGCCTCCTCCGTTGCGCTCTTGACGGTCTCCTCGATGGTCCTCACAGCCTGGCTGACCATCGTCTCGATGCTTCCCTCCAGCGTGGAGAGGTCCTGGCGGGCCGGTACGCCCTCCTCCTCCGCCCTGCTCGTCCTCTGACCGCAGGCTGAGCAGAAGTAGGCGTCGTCGGGGAGCTCCTTCCTACATTTAATGCAGTAAACCATATTTGGCCACTGTGATGGGTTGAGCCGCCTCGGGTTATAAGGGAAGCTCACTTCTGGCAATCACAAGATGTGAGTTATAAGTCTGAAAGGATACGACCGCAAGTTTCCATGTCGTGGGATGACAGCTCAAGAAGTACTGGTCGTGACTAATCTATGTGGGCTCCAGAACAGCGTTCAACCCTTACTTCTCGGAGTAGAAGTGATCCGGACAGTAGAAGGGGTTCTCACCTTTCTGTGCTTTAATGCGGGTCTTCATGACCCTGTCGCCTGCCTTGAAGACCTTCCCGCATCGCTTGCACTTGACCTTGATGCCGAAGTTGCTATATGTCTGCAGGCTACGCTCCGTCAGCACTAGCTCCTTCAAAGTCGAATCTATAGACTTCCTCAAACTCTCTTTAATAAGAATCCGGTTGAATGTCTTTAGAATTCGGTCTAAAACTAATTTAAACTGTAAACGTAGTTAATTTAATGGAAAGTACCTCTTTCACAGGTTTTAATTTCAGTTAATACTCTAATATGTTCAGATTTGTGAAAAGGTCTGACCATAGAGGCTTATCGCATCGTGAATGTGTCTCCGAGAGGCTGTTTCATGCCCTCTGGGAATCGATATATAATCAGTTCAGCTTTCAATTGTCTTGATAGTTCATGGACATTCTGGAGGCCATCAAGGGCCGGAGGAGCATAAGAAAGTACAAGGCCGACCCTGTCCCCGAGGAGCTGATGCGGAGGCTCGTGGAGGCCGGGCAGTGGGCACCCACCGGCGCCAACCGGCAGAACTGGAAGTTCATCGCGGTGACCGACCCAAAGCTCATGAGGAGCGTGAAGAGGATCTCGCCGATGATGTGGGGAGAGGCACCTGCGGCCATCTTAGTCTGCCAGGACCTTAAACGGAGTAGGGCACCCCCGGAGGGGGGATCCGGGGGGACCACCGGGTTCGTCTCCCAGAACATCATGCTCGCGGCGTACTCGCTTGGGCTCGGGACCTGCCCTATAGGGGGGTTCAACAGGGCGGCTGCCAGGGACCTCCTCGACGTCCCCGACGACATGGCGCCCCTCCTCCTGATAACCGTCGGCTACCCCGATGAGACGCCTGAGGTGAGGCCCAGGAGGCCCTTCTCGGAGGTGGCCTACCTGAACTCGTGCAGGAACCCGTGGAGGGCAGAGGATGAGTGAGGAGCTCGACGAGGCCTTCCTGGACTACATGAGCTACCTGGTCTTCATGGCGGCCCAACTGCCGTGGGGCTACGGGAGCTTCGCCCTGGTGAAGGGCCTCGGGAAGGTGCTGGAGGTCAAGGCCCTGAGCGCGGAGCTGGGCCACGACGAGCTCTGCGGAAGGCTGAAGGCCGAGCTGGACGCCGTCGAGGGCACGCCCTCCTCCGAGACGGAGACCTGGACGGCCCTCCTCGACAGGCTCACCTCTATCCTCACCGAGGAGATGAAGAAGGCCTAGAGACGAGCCAGCTCTGCTTCATCGAGGCTCTCCGGGGTACCGTACACAGTATTATATCGAGAGGTTAAGATTCTATCAGAGGCGTTAGATTTGCGAAACGTCATTCTCATCATGTTGGACAGCCTGCGGAGGGACCATGTGGGATGCTACGGGAACGACTGGATAAGGACCCCTAACATCGACGCCCTGGCGGCTGAGGGGGTCAGGTTCACCAACGCGTATCCGGAGGCCCTCCCCACGATCCCCGTCAGGCGGGCCATGCACACCGGGTACAGGACCTTCCCCTGCCGGGACTACAAGCTCTCCAAGGGGGACACCGTCCTCATCCCCGGGTGGCAGCCCATCCCCGAGGAGCAGGTGACCATGGCCGAGGTGTTCCGCCACCACGGCTACACCACGGCTCTTATCGATTCCACTCCCCACATATTCAAGCCCTCCATGAACTTCCACAGGGGCTACACAGCGTGGGAGTGGATCAGGGGCCAGGAGGCGGACCACCTCAGGGTACCCCTCAGGGGGGAGATCGAGGACACGGCCAACCTCCCGTGCGACCTGGCCTACGGGTGCGTGGGCCACAGCCTCAGGCACTGTCTTGCGAACATGCAGGACTGGGAGACTGAGGATGACTGGTTCCCTCCCCGGACCTTCGGCGCGGCTGCCCGCTGGCTGGAGAGGAACGGCGGGGACGAGGATCCCTTCCTCCTGGTGATAGACGAGTTCGACCCCCACGAGCCCTGGAACGCCCCCAGGGACATCCTAGAGCACTACTTCGACACCGGCTCATACGAGGGGAGGCGGGTGATCAACACAACCGGAGGCGCCTACGAGTTCAGGGAGGGGGAGCTGGAGTACACTTTCGCCCAGTACGCCGGGGAGGTGGAGCTCTGCGACAAGTACGTCGGGGTGCTCCTGGACAGGGTGAAGGAGATGGGTCTCTGGGACGAGACCGTCGTCCTCCTGGTCTCCGACCACGGCCACAACATCATGGACCACGGCGTCATCCA
>CAYONH010000184.1:0-4100 GCA_964405275.1 uncultured Candidatus Bathyarchaeia archaeon
CCCTGAGGGATTGCCCTACCGTCTTCAGGAAGGTCCCCACGGACTGGGTGAGGGTATGCACTGAGAGGGTCTGAGATGCGAGCCTCGTCGGGGTCCATTGCCTTGAGACTTGGGTCAGGAGCGAGATGGGCTGAGACAGGCTCCTATGCGCTGTCCATTGCCTTGATGCCTGAGCTAGGATCCCTAGGTCCTCCTGAACTGATTTCAGGAAGGTCCCGGCGGACTGTGCCAGGGCTTGGAGGACCAGGGGCTGGGAGATCGAGCGGGTGGCCGTCCACGTTCTTGAAGACTGGGTGAACAGCTGGATGGGCTGAGCGAGAGCCCTCGTCAAGGTCATCTGCCGCCCGGTATCCGCGAAGATCTGGATGGGCTGGGACAGCGTCCGTGTAGCGGTCCACTGCCTCATGGTGGATGCGAGGACTTTCAACGACTGCTGGGCCGCCTTGATGAAGGTGCCTGCGGACTGGGCCAGTGCCTGCAGAGAGATGACCTGAGAGGCTGACCTCGTTGCGGTGAACTCCCTCGTCGCCTCAACCAGGAGCTGTAATGGCTGCGAGATGACCCTGGATGCAGTCCACTGTCTCGATGTTTGTGTGAGGATGCTCAGGGAATCCTGAGCGGATTTTATGAAAGTCCCTGCTGATTGAGTCAGGGCACGGACAGTGAGGGACTGGGCTGGCATCCGTATACCGGTCCACTGCCTTGATGCGCTGGCGAATAGCTGGAGGGGTTGAGAGAGCGTCCTTGAGACCGTCCACTGCCTAGCTACGTTAGCGAGGACTCCCAGGGATTGCTGAGCCCCCTTTACGAAGGTTCCAGCCGATTCTGCGAGCATCTTTAACGTCAGAGCCTGAGAGGAGAGCCGCGTCGCCGTCCATGTCCTGAACTGCTGGGTGAGCACCTGTATGGGCTGGGAGATAGCCCTCGACGCCGTTGACTGCCTGTCAGTATCAGTCAGTAGTTGGAGGGGCTGCGAGAGGGCACGGGTGGCCGTCCACTGCCTTGCGGCCTGGGTCAGGATTCCGAAGGCCTGCTGCGCGGTCTTGATGAAGGTTCCCGCCGATTGGGTCAACGTCTGTAACGTCAGAGTTTGGCTGGAGAGCCTCGTTACGGTCCATTTTCTAGCGGCGCTCGTTAAGATCTGAACTGTCTCGGAGAGCACCCTGGATAACGTCAACTCCCTGGACGCATCAGCCAGGACCAGCAGGGACTCCTGAACCGATTTCACGAATGTGCCGGTGGATTGGGCAATGGCCTGGAGGGTAAGTGTCTGGGAGGTCGTTCTGGACGCCGTCCAGATCCTGCTTGACTGGGTGAGCACCTGTACTGGTTGGCTGATGCCCCTGGAAACGGTCCATTGCCTGGCTGCACTGGCCAATATCTGGAGGGGCTGCGAGAGGGCTCTTGTCACCGTCCACTGCCTGGATGCCTCTGTCGCCACTCTCAGGAGTTGCTGGGCGGACTTGACGAAGGTCCCCACCGACTGGGTCAGGGTCTGTATCGAGAGGGTCTGGGAGGAGAGCCTCGTCGCCGTCCACTGCCGTGAAGCCTGGGCTAAGACTGAGATGGGCTGTGACGTGCCCCTCGCAATGGTCCACTTCCTGGAGACCTCGGCTAACACGCTCAGCTTCTGCTGAACTGATTTCATGAACGTGTTAGTGGATTGGGCTAGAGCCTGCAGGGTCAACGATTGGACTGGAGATCGGGTCGCCGTCCACTGCCTCGACACGCCCGCGAACAGCTGGAGGGGCTGAGCGGGGGCTCTCGAACCGGTCAGCTGCCGCGACGCCTCCACTAGTATGCTGAGGGTCTGCTGGGCGAACTTCTTGAATGTCTCAGCGGTCTGGGCCAAGGTCTGGATGGAGAGTATCTGGTTGGGCATCCTTACTGCGGTCCACTGCCCCGATGTCTGGGCCAACAGCTGCACCAGCTGGGACGCCTGCCTTGTGGCCGTATACTGCCTTGATGCGCTGGTGAACAGCTGGAGGGGTTGCGAGAGCGACCTATACAGGCTCCATTGCCTGGATGCATCCGCAGAGATGACTAACATCTGCTGGATCGTTCTGAAGAGGGTTGAAGGGGCCTGAGCCATCGTCTGTATCGATAGAGCCAGAGATGGGAGCCTGATCACGGTCTTTTGCCTGAACACCTGCGTGAGTATCTGTATGTGCTGCGCTGTCGCTCGTATCGCTGTCATCTGCCTTGTTGCGCTGGTCAGAATTTCCACGGGTTGTGCTACGGTCCGACTGAGAGACCATCCTCTGACAACCTGGGTCAGAACTCCGATGGCCTCCATTCCCGTCCTCCGGAACGTCTCAGCTGACTCTGCGAGTGTCTGGATGATTACGCTCTCGGAGGCAAGCCGAGACACGGATCTGGTCCTGGTGGCTTGAGCGAGTATGTTGAGGGTCTGCTCGACCGCTTTCGTGACGGACTTGAAGGCGTTGGCTACAGTGGAGATGATGACCTCTTCAGATGCATAACGCCAGAATGACCCCTCCCTGCTCGCCTGAGCCTCCACATCCACCCGTTGTTGAGGGAGCCTCCCCCTGGTCAGGGACGTCGTCGCTGAAGCCTCAAGCCCCTCGAGGCTCGCGTCTGTGTCCCGCTCGTAGATATTCGTCCACATGTGGAGGAGGGTCGTGTCTATCTGCCACGTGTTCTGTGTGGTGTCCGTAGTCTCGGATCCACCCTTGAACCTGATGGTGAAGGTGGAGCCGTCGAGGTAGGAGGCGACAGAAAAGTTGTTCCAGCCCGCCGATAGGTCGGTGAAGACGTTGTTCCACGTGGAGCCATACCAGACGTCCACGCCGATGTCCTCCGCCCCCGTGGAGCCCCCGTAGATGCAGAGGTACTCGTTTGCCTCGTCGAAGTCTACGCTGGTCCACTGGACCTCCAGGTCGAGTTCGTAGGTCGTCGTCTTCTCCACGCCTATCCGGATGTGGTCCACTCGGACGTCATCTGGTTGCCCCACTCTTTCACCTATCAAGTATATCCTGAGGTTGTCCACCTCGCTGGCGGTGTGGGTCCCAAGGTCGATGGTGTCGTACTGCCAGTTCGTGTGCTGACCTACAGTGCCGACATATGTGCCTGAGCCGGTCCCGGTGTAGTCGACGTAGACGTCAGCATTTTCCTGCCCGGCGCCGTCGTCGTTTTCACAGTAGATGGAGACGTTCACGTTGAGGTTACCCCAGAGAGAGGTCGACGGGAAGTCGAACCAGCCGATTTGGTCCCCGTCGCTCATCCTCTCCTGGAACATGTTCGTGGGCTGGTCCTGAGCGTCGACGTACGGAGATGATCCTACTGTGCCCCAGTCGGTCCATGTAGAGTCGTACGAGTTGCAGTCAAGCCACTCGGAGCCTGCGGTGTCCCCCTCTGTCAACGTGTCGTAGGAGCTGTCCGGTCCGTACTGCTGGTCCGTGAAGTTAGATGAGGAACCGACATCAGCGAAGGTGTCCACTCCGCTGGTGTCGTTGTCCACGGCGTCCTCGATGTCTATGAAGATATCTCCCCTTGCCGTCCTCAGAAGAACGGGGGAGATGATAAACTGGGAGACGAGGATCAGGAGCAGGAGGAGGGAGAACTTCTTTCTCACGGGGGTCGTGACCTCCTCCGTAGAGCTGTTACCTCGTGGTTACAGCTCGTAAGGGTCGATCTCTTCACAGAACCGAGGACACTCGAATGTCCAATCTCGTAATACGCAATTAACGAGGGTACAAGTGGGTTTGCATGCAGACTAGTAGGTACTACTAGACCTGGTGTGTAAACCACCATTGAACCCCCGTGCTCTAGAACTCTACCAGAAATCTTGAAAAGGAATATGAATGGATGAAATTAGGTGGAAAAACAGTTACTCTAAACAATATTAAGCCTCATTTATCCGACTTTAAGCGTTTTAATTCCCTAACAGAGCCCCTTCATAAACACGGCGGAATGCCCAGCAGCCCCACCCCTCTCAAAAACGCCTTAAAGCCCTTCATACCTGAGAGAAGATCGAGATGTCAGTCCAGAGCCTCAGACAGAGAACAGATACCAAGGCGAGATCGGGCGGTCCGCGGGTGGACTACCACTGCCACATCTCGATGACCGAGTACTCCGAC
>CAYONH010000185.1:0-2705 GCA_964405275.1 uncultured Candidatus Bathyarchaeia archaeon
TGGTCTGGTAGAGGTCTATGAGGAGTCGGCTGAACCTCTCGGGGTCGTTCTCGGTCACGACGTGGTAGTGGGCCTTCTGCCCGCCCTGCTGGAGGCCGTAGAGGTTCTTGACGGCGCAGGTGAGGGTGGTGAGGACGTGGGTCTTGAGCTTGGGTAGATTGATGACACCGTCGCAGTCGAGGGCGAACTCAGGGAACCAGAACTCGCCGACCACCTCAGCCTCCGGGTTTTCCACCTTCACAGGGGGCTCCCTGTCCAAGACGTTCAGCTCCACGCCAATCTCCTCGCAGAGATCTCTCACCCCCAGGCCGTCGAAGACGATGTCGGGCCGTGCGTAGGAGGCCATGGCGGGGCACTCACCGACGACGGGCGTGGCGTTGCCCTCCTTCAGCATCTCGGCGACGGCTTTGATCACCCGGAGATCGGTGGTGGCCCCTTCCTCAGCAGTCTTGGTCGTGAAGAGGTTCGGCTTTACGAGGTATGTGCCTCCGGGCTTCGCGAACTCCTCGATCCCACCCAGAAGGTTGATGGCCTCCCTAACTGCTGCCTCCACGTCTTCCTTGACGCGGACGATGGCTACCCGTGGCTTCATTGCCTTGGGTGATGCGATGGGCGTATTAAAGATGAGTGGCGAACCCAGAAGATGGTTGTATTAAAAAAGGGAGAAGGAAGGGAGGTCTAGTCCAGGAATGCGGGGGGAATAGGGATGGTCTTCCAGACCCTGATGAACTCCACCATGAAGTCCACCCGCTCCTTGAGGCGCTTGGCGTACTCCTCGGCGTTGGCGAGGTTCGGGTCTCCCGTGCCGTAGATGCCGTCCTTTGTGAAGTCGATATTCACCGGGGGCGTGCAGGCTCCCCTGATCTGGCTCACCATCTCGTAGTCATCCCTGTCGACGTCGAAGAACTTGTTGAGTTCGGGTCCCAGATCTAGTGTGGGCTTCCATCCCTCAAGCCTGTACATCTCCACGAGTTCGGGGAACATGACAAGGGCAGCGGCTGTCTCGTTGATCCCCGAGTGAACATCCCAGTGGCGCTTGGATATCTCAGCCTGCTTCTTCGCCAGCTCCGTGCCGCTGGGCCCCGTCGGAGACGAGACCATGACGTTGTAGTACCTCTTGGCCATCCTCATGGCCAGCTTGTATATCTCTGCGTTCCCGCCGTGGTGGTTCGTCAGCATGAACCTCTTGATGCCGTGGTCAGCGAGGCTGCTGATGGTGTCAAGGATGACGTTTAGGAGGGTGTCCTCACTGAATGTGATGGTTCCCCTGAACTTCATGTGATGCGGCGAGTAACCGGGCCAGCAGGGGTGCACGCAGACGCTGTTGCTCTTGCTGGCGATCTCGTGTATGAAGTACCGGGCAGCGAGGGAGTCCATCCCCAGGGGCAGGTGGGGCCCGTGCTGCTCAACGGCGCCGATGCCGATGATTACCACCGGGGCTGGCTCGTTCTCAACCCAGTTCTCAAAGGCGGGGCGCGTCAGCTCCTGAATCCAGAACTTGCTAAGCTTTCCGTTCTCGGACAATTTTTTCACCGTAGATAAGTGGGCGCGGTCCAAATTTAACAGGTTCCACGGAACGAGGAGTATGAGGAAAAAGGGTTATACTCGTTTCGACAGATGGACCCATCGGAGAGCGGATTGAAGAAGCCCAATGTTCACCCATACATCCCCAACTCCGTGCCCGAGGTCAAGGAGGAGATGCTCAGGGAGGTCGGAGCCAGGGACGCCGAGGAGCTCTACACCCGGATGATCCCCGAGAGGCTCCTCCTGAAGAGGCCCATGGACCTCCCGGAGCCCCTGCCATCAGAGCTGGACCTGAGGAGGCACGTTGAAGGAATACTGGGGGGAGACGGGGACTGCTCTGAATACCTGAGTTTCCTAGGCGGGGGATGCTGGAACCACTATGTGCCGGAGGTCTGTGACGTCATCGCATCGAGGTCCGAGTTCCTGACAGCCTACGCGGGCGGAGTCTACTCCGACCTGGGCAGGTATCAGGCCGTATACGAGTTCCAGAGCCTCATTGGGGAGCTCGTCGACATGGACATCTCCTGCGTTCCCACATATGACTGGGGAGCCGCCGCTGGGAACGCCGTACGCATGGCCTCACGGATAACTGGTAGAAAGGAGATCCTGGTACCCAAGACTATAAGCCCGGCGAGGCTGTCAATAATCAGTAATTTCTGCGACTCCGCTAACAATCCCGACAGGATCATTATCAAGTCAGTTGGCTACGACCGGGAGACGGGGGCCCTCGATCTCGGCGACCTTGAGGATAAGATCTCAGACAGAACCGCGGGGGTCTACTTTGAGAATCCCTCCTACTTGGGCGTCATCGAGTCACGTTGCGAGGAGATAACGGGTATGACCCACGACCATGGTGCGATTGCAGTGGCAGGCGTTGACCCAATCTCCCTGGGGGTGCTGTCCCCTCCGGGCGAGTATGACGCCGACATCTGCTGTGGCGAGGCTCAGCCCATGGGAATCCACATGTACGCCGGCGGAGGCTCATGTGGCTTCCTGGCGTCGAAGGACGAGGAGAGGCTCGTCGGGGAGTACCCGGCCCGCATGCTGAGCATAACGGACACCGAGGTGGATGGCGAGTACGCATACGGGCAGGTCAAGTACGAGAGGACGAGCTACATAGCCCGGGAGAGCGCGAAGGACTGGGTGGGGACGACCACGGGCCTGTGGGCCATCGTCTCAGC
>CAYONH010000185.1:2805-4073 GCA_964405275.1 uncultured Candidatus Bathyarchaeia archaeon
GGGACCTGCACCATGAAGTACAGCCCCAAGGTGAACGAGAGGCTGGTCGCAGGCATGGCGGACGTCCACCCGCTGCAGGACGAGGAGACGATGCAGGGGCTCCTGGAGATCGTCTACAAGTTCGGCGACGTCTTCCTCAGGGAGATCTCGGGGATGGACGCGTTCTCGTTCCAGCCCCCCGGGGGCTCCGCTGCGGCCTACAACAACGCCGTGATCATGAGGAAGTACCACGAGGTCAACGGGGAGCTGGGGCAGAGGGACGAGATAATCACCACCATATTCAGCCACCCGTGCGACGCCGCCTGCCCAGCCACGGCCGGATTCAACGTGGTCACCATCTACCCTGACCCGGAGACCGGGCTCCCGGACACGGAGGCGCTGAAGGCTGCGGTGTCGGAGCGCACGGCGGGGATGTTCATCACGAACCCCGAGGACACTGGGATCTTCAACCCCGAGATAGACGAGTGGACGAAGATGGTCCACGAGGTCGGCGGCCTCTGCAGCTATGACCAGGCTAACGCCAACGCCATCATGGGGGTGACCCGTGCCCGGGAGGCGGGCTTCGACATGTGCTTCTTCAACCTCCACAAGACCTTCAGCAGCCCCCACGGCTCATCGGGCCCCGGCTGCGGAGGCGTAGGCGTCGTCGAGGAGCTGGAGGAGTTCCTGCCGGTTCCCGTCGTCGTGCACAGGGACGGCAGGTACCACCTGGACTACGACAGGCCCAACAGCATCGGCAGGGTCAGGGACTTCATGGGGAACGTACAGGTCGTGCTGCGGTCATACGCGTGGTGCATGGCCATGGGCGCCAGGGGCCTCAGGGAGGCTGCGGAGGTCTCCATGATCAACAACCAGTACCTCGAGAAGAAGCTCCTGGAGGTGAGGGGCGTGACGAAGCCCTACAGCACCAAGGGGAGGATAGACCAGGTCCGGTGGAGCCTTGAGAAGATGAAGGAGGAGACCGGCGTCGGGGTGAGCGACCTCAACAGGCGGGTCATAGACTACGGGATCCAGAGCTTCTTCACGAGCCACCACCCCTGGATCGTGCCGGAGCCCTTCACCCCCGAGCCCTGCGAGACCTACTCGAAGGCGGACATCGACTACTGGGTCTCCGTGGTGAAGCGGGTCTCGGACGAGGCGTACAGCGACCCAGAGCTGGTCAGGAGCGCCCCCCACAACGCGGCTATCCATAAAGTTAGTTCGACACCGTTCGATGATCCGGACAGGTGGGCCATGACCTGGAGGGCCTACCTCAAGAAGAGGGGAAA
>CAYONH010000186.1:0-4071 GCA_964405275.1 uncultured Candidatus Bathyarchaeia archaeon
GGGATGATCCCCGTCACGTTCAACTACAGGGACGGCGAGCCAGATATCCTCTGGATGAAGCAGCTGAACCCCGTCTTCGGGGAGACCCACCCCGCAGAGCCCATCGCCGAGTTCCTGGGACTGAGGCCGGAGGACATCGATAAGGACTGGCCCATCCAGGAGGTCTCGACGGGAGTACCCTTCTTCATGGTACCCCTCAAGACGAGGGACGCCGTCGTGAGGACACGCCTGGATCAGGATAAGCTTGTGGCCTACACCGAGAAGACCGAGGCGAAGTGGCCCCACGTGTTCTGTCGGGAGCCCGAGGACCCGGAGAACCACCTCAAGGTCAGGATGATAACGACGTCCGGCGAGGACCCGGCCACGGGGAGCGCGAACGGCTGTTTGGCGGGCTACCTGGCTAGGTACAGGTACTTCGGCGACTCCGAGGTCGACGTCAGGGTCGAGCAGGGACACGAGATCGGGCGCCCCAGCCTCCTCTACCTGAGGTCAGAGGACAGGGGAGATGAGATCGACGTCTACGTCGGCGGCAGGAACGCCATGGTCGCTAAGGGAGAGTTCATCTGATCTCACGTCTTGGAGGGGCTCACCTGTGACGCTCGGGGCTTACCTGCACCTGTTCAGGTAGGCCTTGAGGCGTCCGAGGCCCTCGCTCATGACGTCGAAGTTGTTCCCGTATCCTATGCGGAGGTGGTCGCTCATCTCGAAGCAGTCTCCGGGGACCAGGAAGGTGCTCTCCTGCTCGATGAGATCCTTGCAGAGCTCCTCCGCCGTGACGTCCAGGTGGTGCCTCATGAAGCCGACGCTCCCCGCCCTCGGGGGGACCCAGTCGAGCAGGGGCTCCTCCGCGATCCACCTGTCCAGGAGCCTGTGGTTCTCCCGCACTATGGCGTTGTTCCTCTCGAGAATCGCGACGATGTGCTCCATGGCCAGGGCCGCCAGGGCCTCGTCGATCATCCCCTTGCTGATGGTGGTGTAGTCCCTGTGGAGCTTGCACTCGTGGATGACCTCGCTGCCGGCGGTGATCCATCCCAGCCTGAGGCCCGTGAGGCTGATGGGCTTGCTGAAGCTCCCCGTGGCGATCCCCCTCTCGTAAACGTCCATGACGGAGGGCGCCCGGTCTCCCTCGTTGATGTAGAGCCCCCGGTAGGCCTCGTCGCTGAGAACGTAGGCCCCGGCGTCCTCGGCGACCTCGCAGATCGCTCTGAGGAGCTTCTCGTCGATGAGGCTCCCCGTGGGGTTGTTGGGGTTGTTGATCACTACCATCTTGGTCCTGCCGTCGACGAGCTCCTTGAGCTCCTCCAGGTCCGGTAGCCACCCGCCCTCGGGCCTCAGGTACAGCCGCTTCACCTCGGCCCCGAAGCCCTTGGCTACGCTGTGGAGCTGCTGGTAGGTGGGGAAGACGGAGATGACCGTGTCCCCGGGCTCCACGAGGCTGTAGAAGGCGTTGAAGTTGGCCTCGATGGCGCCCCCGGTGACCAGGACGTCCTCGGGGTCCACATGGTCGTAGAGGCGGGATATCCGGTCCCGGAGCTCGGGGTTGCCCTCGATGTGGCCGTACGTGAGGGGGATGTCCATCAGCTCCTCGAGGAAGTCCTCCCGCTCGACGAACTCCAGGAACCCCCTCAGGGTGAAGGGCTCAACGCAGGTCTCAGCGAGGTTGACCTCGACGTCATGCTCGTACTCGTTCATCCACCTCTCGACCAGGAACTCATCAACCCTCAAGAACGCACACCTCGACACCACGTATTACATCGATGAGCTACCTAAGTTTTCTCATAGACTCCACAAATACTTCACACTGCAGCCCTAGAGTCTGATGACCCCAGGCTCAGCGACCCTAAGCTACTCATCGGCCACTATGTTGGGATTTGGTACCTCTGGGTATTCTCTGTACAAGCTCTCATCCTCAGAAGAGGCCAAGTTGCGCTCAAGGAAGTCCCTTATAGGCCTAAGCTTCGAGATCTCGACGGGCTCCTCCCTGCAGGGCGTGATGTGGCACCCTCCGGGGATGACGCGGAACTCGATGTTCCCCATCCTCTCTCTATCCCTGTAACGTTGCTTGGAGGCCCGCACGACCGAGTCGTTTTCACCGAAGGAGGCCAGTACGGGCCTGCCCCATGTACTGAACCTGTCAACATAGCTTATCAAGAAGTCAATCGAGTCCAGGAGGTAGCTTAACTCGTACTCAAGGGTGTAGTAGTTCCCGCCGTACTCATCGCGCTTCATCATCACGTTGTAGAAGTATTCACGGGTCTCCTCATCGAAGAGCTTGGAGAAATCGTTGACGGAGACCTTCATGTTCCTCAGGAAGCCAACCTTCAGGATCCCGCTCATGTACTTCAGATATTGACCCATGTTCCCCGGGGCGGTCGGACCCCCGTATGTCGAAGCCGCGACGACCTTCCCGCTTGACTCAACTGCGTTGGCTAGGACATGGCTCCCAAGGCTGTGGCCGAAGCCCACGATCCTCTCGACGCCGAGGACGTCGGAGAGATAGTCAATGCTGGCACTCAGGACATTCACCGAGTCCTCGAAGCACAACCCCCCGGACTTGTGGACCCTCGTCTCACCCATCATGTCCGGGGTCAGCACGTAGGCGCCCAGCTCACGGCAGAGGTACTCGGCCAAGCAGAAGCCGGTCCTGGACAGGGACTTCCTGTTCACTATCCCACCATGCGCCAAGATAACCCCCCGGTCACCGCCGTTCACGGGCGACTTCAGGTCGGCCCGTATCTCGTACACGCCCTCTTCGATGGTTATCTCAGCGTGGCGCATGACCCTTCAGGGAATTGCGATAGGAAAAAGGGTGATGGACCGTTAATCTGTACCGCAGATCAACCTCCAACGAAAAGGTGAAAGACGCTCTGTGAACCCACACAGGATCCAATAATGAGGAACGGTATTGGAGCGTCATAAACGGTCTTGAAAACAGTTTATTACTATATCCACCGATCCAATCACAGAGGATTCGCGGTGATCTTATGCCGAGGAACAGGATAAAGATAACAGTCCTGAAGCGGGTGGACCCCTCAGTCATCTTCGACGGGGACGTCCCCGTCAACCCGAGCTCAGGGGAACCCTACCAGATCTGCACCGCCTTCAGGGAGGGGCAGGAGTACGTCATCGACACCGACAACGAGATGCCCGAGGGTTTCTGCCCCCAGGCATGGCACGACCTCTTCAGGAAGATAGGAACACTCCACTGGGGAGGGGGGTACAACACAAACGATGGCCCAGACTATATGATCGCATGCTGCACCGACGGCACGAGGCCTGTCTCATTCAAACTTGAGAGATTGTAGGCTCTCCCTGAGGGTTCTAGGATACCTGTGATAGCTTCATTTCGGAGAGCCGTTTGTTCCTAATTTTTTTATCAGCAAGTATCAGATGAATGTCCAGGTGGAGGGGAATGGATCCAGACAGCCGTGAGGAGGTCAAGAAGTACTACACCGAATTGGGGATGGATGAATGGGGCAGGCTCGCAAAGGATCCATACCACATGCTCGAATTCGACACTTCGATGCACTTCCTCGGAGAGCACCTACCAACCGGAGGCCTCATCCTCGACGCCGGCGGGGGCCCTGGAAGGTACACCGTGGAGCTGTCAAAGCAGGGATACGACCTCGTCCTACTCGACATCACGCAGGGGCTCCTGGATATCGCGAGAAAGCAGATAGCTGGGGCCGGGGTCGAGGACAGGGTTAAGCGGATCGTCGAAGGCTCCATCGAAGACCTCTCCATGTTCGAGGACGACTCCTTCGACGCAGTCATCTGCCTCGGAGGGCCTCTATCCCACGTTCTGGTGAAGGAACGCAGGCTCAGAGCGGTCGAGGAGCTCATCCGAGTGGCTAAACCCGGTGCCCCCATATTCGCATCCGTGATAGGAAGGCTGGCAGTGTGCATGAATTCCATCGTCTTCCTCTGGCCGGAGCTCAAAGACGACCCGGACCTGTACAGGACGTACACCTCAACGGGGTACTACAGTGGAAGAGCCGGCTTCACGCCATGCCACTTCTACCTACCTGAGGAGCTGAGAGAGGAGTTCGAGGGCAAAGCGGACTTCGTGGG
>CAYONH010000187.1:0-4069 GCA_964405275.1 uncultured Candidatus Bathyarchaeia archaeon
CCCTCGTGGGTCTTATCCGGGACGAAGTTGGATGTCCCCTCGAAGCCGTCCTCGTCTATCACTGTCACTAGATCAGGGCATAGGATATAGGGCTCGTCGTCCAGCCAGCTCACCAGGTTCTCGTTCTTGTACCAGATCCGGAGTTTGTGGCCTGAGTATTTTCCGGAGCCTTCTATGATCCAGTCACCCCAGTTGAAGCCACCCTTTCCCTCCATAGAGAACGAGGTGACCTTGCCCTGGAACACCTTGATGGCATCCGAGGCCTTCAGGAACTCGGCCTCAACTTGGTTTCCCTTCTCCTTGGCCTCTCTAACGGCTCGCCCGATCTTCATACACCTTGAGACCTGCCCCGGTACGATGCCCTTTTTATACTCCTTCATGGAGGCTGGGCACCGGGCGACGGTGACGCTACCTCCACTCGCGACGGCGACATGCCGGGTTATGTCCTCAGCCCTATAGTCGTCGACCGAGTTCTTCAAGATCACCGTCTCGATGAAGGGGGTGACCATGGAGAGGGGGGTCACGGGGATTCCCGCTGCGTGGGTGAGGGAGATCCCCATCTCCGGCTTAGCCCTCCCGCAGCAGTCTGCGTCTACCGATGGCTTGCCCTCTATGGCGTTGAGGTACATGGGCAGAACTCCATTCCCGCCCCCTGTCTCGCTGGCGATGTAGCTGTAGAACTCCTTCCCGATGTATTTCGCCAGCTCCTCAGCTGACTTTTGCAGCCGGATCAGCCTGGCGTCGGGTCCGAGGTTGACTTTCTCATGGTAGTGTGCGACTTTGTCCCTGACCTCTTGGGGCACCCCTCCGCCGACTCCTGCGAGGATGCAGAGCATACTCGAGTCGTCCACCTGGGAGGTGTCAGCAAGCTTGAACTCCCAGCCCTTCTCGAACGCCTCATCGATCATCCGGGTTCCCCACGCGGCGCCTCCTCCACCACCGCAGCCCATGATCACGGCACCGGTTACGTAATCCATCATGTCGCTTTTCGTTAAAGTCTTCATGATTATCAGCGTGATCAACTGAACCATACCCTGTTAATAAGATATTTTGGCTCAAATACATTTAGAGTCTACTAAATATACCCATAATGATACATACGTCTGTTACCCCACAAATTTAACAGACATAATCACATGAAAATTCGTATACTTTTATTAACTCACCAATGACGGTGAAAATTTACTTATACATCTATCATATCTCACTATCTGGAGAATATCTTATGCCTGATAGTCTAACAGTTGGAAATGTCACAGCTAAGAGAGGAGAGCTGAAGAAGGGCGTAATTAAGGGAGTCGAGCTCGTCGACAACACCAGCATCGACATACCAGTGCTCGTCATGAACGGGGCGAAGGAGGGCCCCACCTTCCTGATGGTCTCAACCCAGCACGGAATCGAGATCCAGGGAATAGAGGTGATCATCAAGATAATGAGGGAGGTGGTGGACCCCAAGAAGCTCCGGGGCGCCATCATCGGGATCCCCGTGGAGAACCCCTTGGCCTACATGCACCACCAGTACCTGTCATGGATCGACAACCTCGACGTCGGAGGAGGCGGAAGCGGGAGCCTGATACGAACGAACAGGCCCAACGGCAACACCACGGAGAGGCTGGCCTACGCACTGCAGGAGGAGGCCTGGAGCAAGGCCGACCTGGTCGCAAACATACACTGCAACACCAGGCCCGACTCACTCGTCTACCAGATGATCAACGTAGGTAACCCCAAGACGAAGGACGACCTCATCAAGATGGCCGAAGCCTTCGACGTGACGACGATCGTCTCGGACCGGCCATTCGACGAGGATAAGGCTGAGCCTACCCTGGGAAACAATGCCGCGAAGAGGGGCGTACCCGTCATACTGCTTGAGCTGATCGACGGTCGCTGGATCTCCGAACCCTCGACGAGCGCGGGGGTTAAGGGCATCCTGAACATCATGAAGGCCTTCGACATGATCGACGGCGAGTTCGAGCCCCAGAAGGGGTTCCCCATCGCGAGGGGTACGTGCAGATCTCGGGGGGTCATCAGGGCCAACAGGGGCGGCCTGATCCGGTTCTTCAAGACGCCCGGAGATCTCATAAAGGAGGGAGAAACCCTCGCCGAGATCTACGACCTCTACGGCGACGTACTCGAGGAGATAAAGATGCCCGTAACGGGCTACACATGGGCGTATCCGTGCGGAGCCTCCCTGGGTACCTCGGGCGGCCTTCAGGCCGTGCAGGCAGGGGCCAACGTAGCGTACACCTTCAGCGTCGAGAAGGAGACCTTTCCCTAATTACCCCATTTTTTCTTTATTATATCAAAAAAAGGAAGTGGAAGAAGTAGATCACTTCTTCATTGGGACGTAGTCGATGTCGAAGCCGAAATGCTTCGGGCCGAAGAGCTCTATCCCCTTGGGGTTATTCCATTCCTCGTCCGCGGGTATCCCGTATACGAGTATCTCCTTCCCTGCGTGCGTGGTCCCCCTGATGAAGTTGGACAGGGGCTCGAAGCTGCCCCTCTCCAGGATGCAGATGAGGTCAGGCCCCATGACGTAGGGCTCGTCGTCGAGCCAGCTCACCAGGTGCTCGTTCTTGAACCAGACCTTCATCTTCTTGCCTGCGTACTCACCGTCTCCGTCGATGAACCACTCACCCCAGTTGAATCCGCCCGTCCCCTCGAAGGTGTAGTCGCTTACCTTCCCCTCGAAGATCGGCACGGCGCCTGAGGCCTTCATGAAAGCCTCGCGGGGGTCGCCGCCCTTTGCTTTGGCCTCCCTGATGGCTGCCCCTATCTTAATGCAGTTGGAGACTATCTTGGGGACCGTGCCGCGCCTGTAGTCCTTGACCTTGCCTGGGCACCGAGCGACTGTGACTCCTCCCCCTGAGGCCACGGCGACGTGCCGGGTTATGTCCTCGGCCCGGAGGTCGTCCACGGCGCTCTTGAGGATGACTGTCTCCATGAACGGCGTGACCATGGCCAGGGGCGTGATGGGCATCCCCGCTACGGCGGTGAGGGACATCCCCATCTCGGGCTTCGCCCTCCCGCAGCAGTCGGCGTCGACTGAGGGTTTCCCCTCCAGCGCGTTGAGATACATTGGGAGGACGCCGTTTCCACCACCCGTCTCGGCTGCGATGAATGATTTCACTTCTTTTCCTAGGTAGTCAGACAGCTCCTTCGCCGCCTTCCTGAGCCTGTTCAGCCTTGCCTCCTGGTCACGTGGGAACATTTCAGCGTAGTGGGCGACCTTGTCCCTGACCTCCTGGGGGACGCCTCCGCCGACTCCCGCCACGATGCAGAGGATGTCGTCGTCTGGGAGCTCGGACAGGTCAGCCAGTTTGAACTCGTAGCCACCATCGAAGGCCTCGTTGATCATGCGTATGCCTCCCTCGGCACCGCCGCCTCCTCCGCAGCCCAGGATGGTCGCTCCCGTTACATAGTCGAGCATGTCCTGCTTGGATAATTTCTTCATTCGAATACCTCATGTGAAGCACCTTCATGATGTTTATATAATTTTTCTGAAAGCTACGTTTAGCTAATTATGAGATTCAAGCATGTCTGGGTACAGTTCTGAGCAGTCAAGCGCCTCAGTCACATATTCTGTAAAAAAGCCTAAATTTCAGGTGTAGAGTGAATAGATGATCTACATGAGCGGATTGGATCCTTCGAAGGAGAGAGAAGCCCTCGATCTCCATAAAGAGGCGACGGTTATCGATTTCCACTGCGACACATTAAAGGAGGTTGTTGAGTGGCCGAGGATACGTGCCCCACTATCCCCCCGGAGGAAACTGGGTGAGAAGAGCGACCTAGGCCACCTCGACCTGCCCCGCCTGAAAGAGGGAGGGGTTGACTGCCAGGTGTTCGCTGTCTTCTGCACCAGGGAGCCGCGCCCTCAGGACGCTGCTCTCTGGCTCCTGGACGCCTTCTACCAGGCACTGGAGAAAAACCCCGACAAGCTGATGCTGGCGCTGAACGCCGGCGACATAAGGAAGGCAGAGGCGGAGGGAAAGGTGGCAGGCCTCCTCTCCATCGAGGGGGGAGAGCCCCTGCTGGGCAACCTCGCCTCCCTCAGGATGTTCTACAGGATGGG
>CAYONH010000188.1:0-4063 GCA_964405275.1 uncultured Candidatus Bathyarchaeia archaeon
CCGCCAGCCAGACCAGGAGGGTCTTCTGCTTCCTAGTGTAGCTGTCAGAGGCCGCCGCCGCGAGGGCCTGCTCCCTGGCGTAGAGTTCCTTGTAGTGTACTATAAGGGACTCCCGGAGGAGCTCGAGCCCCTCCATGAACCTCCCGTGGGTCTTCTCATCCAGCTGCCCGGCCCAGTGCATAGAATACTCTGCCTTCAGACTCTCCGCTGCGGCGAGAACGTTCTTAAACTCCGGGGTCGGGTAGAATTCTTCTTTATCGATGGAGGAAATATTCACCTGTCATGCCAATTCACTCCAAGCAACCTCTTCTAGGGGGGTTCTTGCTTTTAACTTTTCTGGAATACGACAGGATTAATTAGGGTTAACGGAAATGAGTGAAGAAAGGGGATTATCCCTGAAAAAGGGAAGATATCGGGGCCCTAGAGCTTCTCGCTCACGGCCACGGCGACGTCCATCGTCTTGGCGCTGCCACCTAGGTCGGGCGTCAGCGTCTTCGCCTCCTTGAGGACGTCGATCACCGCCTTCTCTATCACCGCGGCCGAGTCCTTCTCGCCCAGCCAGTCAAGCATCATCCCCGCCGACAGGATCGTGGCCATGGGGTTCGCCCTGCCGGTACCTGCCAGCCGCGGAGCTGTGCCGTGGATGGGCTCAAACATGGCATGGTCGTCCCCAATGTTCCCTGACGGCGTCATCCCCAATCCACCGACCAGCCCTGCGGCTTCGTCGGAGAGGATGTCCCCGAACAGGTTGGTGGTGACGATGACATCGAACGCCTCCGGCCTCAGAATCAGCCTCATGGCGCATGCATCAACGAGGACCTCGTTGAACTCAACGTTTGGGTACTCCTCGGCGACGCGCTGGCAGGCCTCCTGGAAGACCCCACAGCTGTAGTTGAGGACGTTCGACTTGTGGACGCTGGTGACGAGCTTCCTATCGTACTTGACGGCGTACTCGAAGGCGTATCTTGCTATCCTCTCCGAGGCCTTCGTGGTGATCACCCTGACGTTTATCCCCCAGCCGTCGCCCCTGTCTCCGATCATCTTGTAGATGCCCTCGGTGTTCTCCCGCACCATGACGATGTCCACGTCCTCCTTGAGGTGGGGGACGTTGGGGTAGACCTTCGCCGGCCTCAGGTTCACGTAGAGGTCCAGCTGCTGCCTGATAGGCAGGATGACCTCACGAGCCGTATCCCCCACCGCCGCGAAGAGCGCGACATCCGCCTTCCTTATCTCATCGATCGTCCCGGGAGGCAGGGCCACGCCCGTCCGCTCCTTGAGCTCATCGCCGACCACGAGCCTGTTGAACTCGAAGCTCAGGTCCCGTGTCTCCTCAAGCGTCTCCAGGACCTTAATGGCCGCGGCCATCACGTCCGGCCCTATCCCGTCGCCGGGTATCTCCGCAATCTTGTACTTCACCATATCTACCACTCATCCAGGTGATTCCTGATATACGTTACGAGCCCTCCCTCTCCGAGGACCTCGACCATGAACCCGGGTAATGGGATGAAGTCAAACTCCTTCCCTGTCGTCGCGTTCACCACCTTGCCCCCCGTGAGGTCGATCTCCAGGGAGTCTCCCTCGCTGACGGCCTCGCTTATCCCCGGGCACTCCAGCGCCGGGAGGCCTAGGTTGATAGCGTTCCTGTAGAAGATCCGTGCGAAGGACTCGGCGACCACGGCGCCCACGCCCACGTACTTGAGGGCGATGGCGGCGTGCTCCCTGCTGGAGCCGCATCCGAAGTTGCTCCCTCCGACCACGACGTCCCCCTCGCCCACCTTGCCCGGGAAGTCCGGGTCGATGCCCTCCATGGCGTGCTTCGCCATCTCGTAGGGGTCCACGAGCTCCAGGTACTTCCCCGGGACGATGAGGTCGGTGTTCACGTCGTCACCGAACTTCCACGCCTTCCCGCTCACTTTCATCCCTGTCATCATAGGTCCCTCGGGTGGGTTATCTCGCTGGCTACGGCAGACGCAGCGGTCACAGCCGGAGAGGCCAGGTAGACAAACGCCTCTGGGCTGCCCTGCCTCCCCTTGAAGTTCCTGTTTGACGACGTGAGACCCACCTCACTGGGGGCCAGGAGGCCGATGTGGCCCCCGAAGCAGGCTCCGCAGCTAGGGTTGCTGAACATCGCCCCCGCCTCCACTAGGTCCTGTATGACACCCGAGTCTAGCGCCTGGAGGTAGACCTCGGCTGAAGCAGGGACTACGAGGAGCCTGACGTCTGGGTGCACGCTCCTGCCCTGCAGTATTGAGGCGACGACCTCCAGGTCCTCGAGGCGCCCGTTGGTACAGGAGCCCACGAAGGCCTGATTGATCTTGAGGCCGGCGACCTCGCTGATGGGCTTCACGTTGTCCACCTTGTGGGGGCACGCTATCTGGGGCTCCAGCGACTCGGCGTCCACGTTGAGCGTGCGCTTGTAGACTGCGTTATCGTCAGCGTGGACAGGATCGTAGACGCCGTCCGTCCTCTCGTTGAGGAAGTCGAACGTCTTGTCGTCGGGCTCCACGATTCCCGCCTTGCCCCCCATCTCTATCGCCATGTTGCAGAGGGTCATCCTGCCCGAGACGCTCATGTCCTTGATAGTCTCCCCGGCGAACTCCAACGCATCATACGTGGCCCCGTCGGCCCCGATCTGACCCGCCGTGTAGAGGATGACGTCCTTGGGGGCCACCCAGTCGGGCAGCCTCCCGTCCACCTTGACCTTGATGGTCTCGGGGACCCTGAGCCAGGTCTTCCCCGTCGCCAGGATGGCACCCATGTCCGTTGAGCCAACGCCGGTGGCGAAAGCCCCGAAGGCCCCGTGGGTGCAGGTGTGGGAGTCGGCCCCTATCACCAGCCTCCCGGGCTTCACGTGCCCCTTCTCCGGGAGGACCTGGTGGCAGACCCCCGAGTTCACGTCGTAGAGGTGCTTCAGCTCCTGCTCCTTCGCGAACTTCCGGATGTCCCTGTGGATCTCTGCGGCCAGGAGCGTCGACGCGGGCGCGACGTGGTCGAGTATTATGACTACCTTCTTGTTGTCCCAGACCTTCTCGACGCCCATCGCTTTCATCGCGTTGACGGCTAGGATCGTGGTCAGGTCGGGCATCATCGCCACGTCCACGCTGGCCTTGACTATCTCCCCGGCCTTGGCCTCGTCCTTCCCTGAGGCCCTTGCTAGTATCTTCTCTGATATTGTGTAACCCATTTCTGTCCATGTCTCCTACTTTTTGACTGTCCATCTCTTCTCGGGGTGCTCCTCCTGCAGCAGGAGGACGTTCATCCCGTTGAGGTACGCCTCAATGCTCGCCATCACTATGTCCTCGTTGACCCCCTTCGCGGTCACCAGCCTGTCACCCCGCCTCAGCCTCACCTCGACGTTCACCATGGCATCGGTGCCACCGGTGATGGCCTCGACGCTGTAGGTGTCCAGGATCGCGCGGGCGTCAGGGCTGATTGCCTTGTTCACGGCGTTGAGGGTGGCGTCCACCGGGCCGTTCCCCGTGGCTGCCTCGATGAACGAGTCGCCGTTGAGCCTCAGCTTCACGGACGACGTTGGGGTGATCTTGTTCCCAGTGGTGACGATGAATTCCTCAAGGTTCAGGGGATTCACCAGCTCCAGGGACATTACGTCACGGGCGATGTTCAGGAGGTCAGCGTCGGTCACCCGCTCCCCGTCATCGCCCCTCGCTTTCACCACCCTGAGGATCTCGCTGAACTCCTCCTCCGAGGGTTCCAAGCCCATGTCCTCCAGGCTGCTGTTCAGCCCCGCCGAGCCGGCGTGCTTCCCAGAGACGATGTGCCTAACGGCCCCCACCAGCTCCGGGTCGATGGCCTCGTAGGTCAGGGGGTTCCTAAGGATGGCGTGTGTGTGGATCCCCGACTCGTGGGCGAAGGCGTTCTTCCCCACTATGGCCTTGTTGGGCTGTACGTGCATGTGGGTGAGGCGTGAGACCAGCTGCGACGTCTCGTAGAGGAGCTCCGTCTTGACGTTGTGCTTGACTTCGTAGAGCACCCTTAGGGTGACCGCGATCTCCTCCAATGCGGCGTTCCCAGCCCTCTCGCCGATGCCGTTGATGGTCCCGTG
>CAYONH010000189.1:0-2545 GCA_964405275.1 uncultured Candidatus Bathyarchaeia archaeon
CCCGTGGTGGTTGGTCCCGCAGGCCATGACGTCCCCCGGGTTCAGGGTGCAGATCTCCGAGAGGAACTCTATCTTCGCGGGCAGCTTGTGGCTCATGTCGTTGGTGTTGTAGTCCTGGCGGAGCTCCCCGTTCACCCAGAGCTTGATGGCCAGGTCGTAGGGGTCCGGTATCTCGTCCTTGGTGACCAGGCAGGGCCCCATGGGGCCGAAGCCGTCGAAGCTCTTCTGGGGCCAGAAGCCGCTGACGTCGGGGACCGCCCTGGCGGAGACGTCGCACATGGTGGTGTACCCGAAGACGCCGTCCATGCCCTCGTCCCCGTCGACGTCCTTCAGGGTCTTCCCGAAGACGACGGCCAGCTCAGCCTCATGGTTGAAGATCCGTGCCAGGTGGTGGGGCAGGGTCACTGTGTCCCCGTCCCCGCAGATGGACGTCCAGCCCTTCAGGAAGAAGTCCAGGGGGCGCTTCCGTCCCTCGCCCTCCCCGAAACCGCCTACGCCGCAGAGGAAGAGCCCCGGCTTCGGGACGGGCTGCCGGAGGCGTACGTCCTTTACTGGGACGCCCTCCCTCTCTAGGGCCTTCTCCAGGCTGGGCTTGAGCCCCTCGTAGCCCTTTATGAAGCCCTCGAGGAGGAGCTGGGGGGTCTGGGCCTCGACGCCCTTGAGCTCCTCGCTTATGTCAACAACCCGGTCGCCCTTCAGGAGGCCGGGCCTGAAATCGTCGTAGAATACGAACTTCATCTATCGTACCTCAGGGATGAATGCCCCTTCTCCATATATTACCTTGCATCCACCGGATCCTCGTCACCGCAGTGGCCCCGACCGTGACAGGGTAGGCACCCGTCCCTGAGGCAGGCTGGTTTTCAGTCGATCTGAGGCTTCCTCGTGTCCCTGAAACGGTTCTAGGGGTGGTCTACCGGGGTCTAGATGAGCCTCATCAGCCCGAGGCAGACCAGCAGGAACGTGGCCTGTATGAGAAAGACAAACCGGGGCTCTTTCAGGTCTCGCGCCGATGCTCTCCTTTTCTGGGTCATGTTTCACTCGCTTACGCCTGCTCCCCTTATAAATGGATGAGAAATGGGGTTATGAACCAAGAATACAGCCCGGAATTACTGAAAATACGGGCTTATAGACCCAATAGCCCCCTGGGGACTCGCGCGCACGACCCTTTATATTCGACGCCCTTTTGATTTCAACTGGGTGAGACTGTTTGGCGACGATCAGCTATGTGAGGATCTACGGGCCACCTATTCTGAAGGCGATCAGGGAGCTGGAGAAGCTGTCGGTGGACATGCCTGAGATTTGCATCATGGACTCGATACTGGCAAACGCCCCCGAGCTGAACACCTATCTGACGGATCCCAGGGCCACAGGTGACTACTTCCAAGCGATCCCCATCGACGTCAAGGTGGAGCGGTGCGGCACCATCATCAGCAAGTCGGGTGAGAAGCTGGGGGAGTACGACTTCTTCTTCGAGTGGTTCACGAAGCCGACGCAGGCCCAGGTAAACGATCTGATTGAGGTCATAGACGAGAAGCTGGCGCCCCTAGGCTGCAAGTACACGCTGACGACGAAGAGCTAACCTATTTTCCCTTTTTTTCGTTTACAGGCTCCCAGTGGTGACGCTTTTTCTGGGCGATCTCAAAGCCTATTAGATCCCAACTCCGAGAGTTGATTAGTGATTTTCGTTGGTGACTAAGCGGGAGGTCTTGTCATTCGTCGAGGGCTTGGGGGTCTCGGCGGTGTTGACCTCTGCGGCACTTGAGCCCGATGAACCCTACGTGGGGGACCTCTGCGGGGGCTGTACTAGGTGTATTGACGCCTGCCCGACGGGGGCTCTCAAGCCTCACGAGCTGGATATCAGGAGGTGCCTCACCTACGCGGCGGAGAACCCTTTCTCCGTGGAGGTGGAGGATGACGTGAGGGAGCTGGAGGCGAGGCTCATCAGGAGGCCGACGTTGAACAGCTTCATCGAGTGCACAATCTGCTAGGACGTCTGCCCGACGGGGCGCGGCCCTGGGGCTGAAGACCAGTCTCCCTGATGTAGACATTTATTTAATCCCGTGGGCCGAGGATCAGGTATGAGGGTTCTGATCGCGTACGGCTCCCGGTGGGGGAGCACCGAGGAGATCGCGGGGAGGCTTGCCGGGTTCCTGGGGGAGGAGGGCGTGGAGGCAGAGCTCCTCGACGTCAAGAAGAACAGGAATTGGCCCAGCCTGGAGGAATTCGACGGGGTGCTTGTGGGCTCGGGCGTGAAGATCACGAAGTGGATGAGGGAGCCCCTGCAGTTCCTGAGGAGGAAGAGGGATGAGCTGAAGGGGAAGAAGCTTGGGCTCTTCGTCTCATGCCTCTCCGTGGTGACTTCACCTGAGGAGGCGCGGAGGGATCTGCTTGAGAAGGTGGCGGAGGACGCGGGGGTGGAGGCGGAGCTGATGGAGGCCTTCGGCCCCCTGGTGGACATGGGGCCGGGGTCCAGGATGGGGTTCCTGGACAAGAGGATGACTGAGATGGTGATTATGGGGCTGTCCAAGGAGAAGGGGCTGGGCTT
>CAYONH010000189.1:2645-4052 GCA_964405275.1 uncultured Candidatus Bathyarchaeia archaeon
GCTCCCGTCGGAGCAGGGATGTCGCCCGTTATACGCTCACGGGCGTCTTCTATGGTGTCCTGGGATCTCGTGTCCTCTGGACGGGGCGTAGCAGGGTCCTGAACCCCATGTTAAAAAGGGTTGATCCGACCCGTCCTGTTCGTGCTACAGGGACTTGACGAATCTCTCTATCCTGTTCGCGGCCTCCTCGAGGATGTCCACGTCCTGGACCAAGCATGGCCTAATGTGGCCGTACGCTGGGCTCTCCTTTCCGAGGACCCCGACTCCGCCGAACATCTCCCCGTTGGCAACACGAACATTCTCCTTCTTCAGCAGCTCGTCGACGAATCTCTGTGTCGGCACTCCGAAGGAGCTCACGTCCGGGAAGGCGTAGAAGGCGCCCTCGAATGTGTGGCAGGTTATGCCGTCGATCTCGTCCATCCTCTTGCAGAAGATCCTTCTCCTGTCGAACTCGTCCCTCCACTCCTTCATGACCGCCTTGCCGTGGGGCTCAGTGAGGCCTCTGAATCCTACCGCTCCGGCGACCTGGACGAATGTGGCGGGGTCCATGCGGTAGGGGCATTTCTTCGTTATGCGGGGGTAGTGCTCCTTGGGGATGATCATGGCTGCGAGGCGCCAGCCTGTGAATGCGAAGCATTTGGTGCCGCCGAGGACGACGACGGTGCGTTCCTTCATGCCGTCGATGGAGGAGATGGCTATGTGCTCCCGTCCGTCGTAGACGTACTCCATGTAGAACTCGTCGGAGATGACGGTGAGGTCGTTGTCTATGGCGATGTCCGCCAGGGCTTTGAGCTCCTCCCTGGTGTGTACTGTCCCGGCGGGGTTGTTGGGGTTGGTGAGGATGAACAGCTTGGACCTGTCGGTTATCCTCTCCTTGAGCTCCTCGGGGTCGAAGTGGTACCCCGGCTCGGTGAGGGGGACGGGGACCACCTTGGCGCCCATGGTGGCCGGGTAGGCGTAGTCGGCGGCGTAGGAGGGGTCGAACGTGAGGACCTCGTCGCCCTGCTCCAGGAAGCCTGCCATGGCGTAGTAGAGGGCGGCCCCTCCGCCGGAGGTGACGTAGACCTGGGAGGGGTCGTAGTCGACGCCGTACCTCCTGTAGTAGTCTGCCATGGCCTCCCTGCATTCGGGTATGCCGCCCCTCGGGGGGTAGTGGGTGTATCCTTCGAGGATGGCCTTTATGGCGGCGTCCCTGATGTATGCTGGGGTGGCGAAGTTGGGGTCTCCGCCTCCCATGTATATCTCGCCGGGTCCGACGCCGTAGTGCTTGGGTGAACGTTCGATCATCTTGGATCTCTCCGTTTAGGAGCTTTCAGTTGATATATAATACATTTTGTCGCTCGACTCTCTGGGGGGCATGCTTTCCTTTCGTCGAATCAGCGTGCGGGGCAGGGCGTAGTTCATGGG
>CAYONH010000190.1:0-4019 GCA_964405275.1 uncultured Candidatus Bathyarchaeia archaeon
CCTCAAGGCGGGTTATCCGGTCACCGTCTGGAACAGGACAGCGTCCAAGATGGAGCCCCTGGTCGAGGCGGGGGCAAAGGCGGCCGGAAGCCCCAGGGAGGTAGCGGAGAACAGCGATGTCGTCATCGACATTGTCACCGACTCCCCCGACGTGGAGCAGGTGCTCCTGGGCCCTGAAGGGGTTATCCACGGAGCCAGGGAGGGGATGATCTGCATCGACATGAGCACAATCAGCCCCATCACGACCAGGGAGATCTCCGCCAAGCTGGCGGAGAAGGGGGTGAAGATGCTGGACGCCCCGGTGAGCGGCGGGGTCATCGGCGCAAACAACGGCACCCTGAGCATCATGGTGGGGGGCAACGAGGGAGTCTTCGACGAGTGCCTATCAATCTTCGAGGCCATGGGGAAGACCATCACCCGGGTGGGGAGCATCGGGGACGGCCAGGTCACGAAGGCAGTGAACCAGATCCTCGTGGGGACCACCATGCTTGGGGTCGCCGAGGCTCTCGTTTTCGCCAAAAAAGCAGGGGTCGATATCGAGAGGTGCTACGCAGCTGTCTCCGGCGGTGCCGCAGGGAGTTGGCAGCTGACCAACAACGGGGGCAGGGTGCTGAGGGGTGACATGGAGCCAGGGTTCAAGATTATGCACTACCTGAAGGACCTCCGGATCATCATGGAGACAGCGGAGAGCATCGAGATGCCCCTACTGGCCACCTCTCTGGTGCAGCAGATGTACAGAGGTATGCAGGCGGAGGGGCTCATGGAGAAGGGGACCCAGGCCGTGAGCATGATGGTCGAGAAACTGGCAAACGAGAAAGTGATATAATCGATTGTTACCTTGAGAGATGTCTAGAGTTCTCTCCTTTTTTATCACTTTATAATGAAGAGAAAACTACGTGACCCCTGTCTTCGTGTCATCTCAGGCCTTAGAGTCTCTCATGGCTGTGCTCCACCTCATCGTGATCAACCTCACCAATGTACCCGCTTCGTGAGACCAATGCTTGGCTCCCCATGACTTCAACTTAACAGTCGCTGTACCAATCTCAGGTTGACTCTCGATGACGAACTGGTTCCTAGTATAGAGCTCACCTACGATGATCTTAGTCGCCTTATACACAAACTCTATGACCATATCTCTCCCGTCTTCAGGCTGCTTCACCTTGATGGACGATGTCTGCTTGACAGGATGTTTCTCCAAGGCGCTCAGTTCTTTGAACATGTAGTCAAAGTACCCTTTCACCTCTTCTTGCTCTAATTTTACAGGTATCGATATCTCCCACGGGGCATTGAAATCCTTTTTATCGCTTTTGATGTCCCATCTCCGCTGATAAGACGGGGTGATGACGGTGGAGAATCTCAGAGCAACCAAGGCTCCGATGATGACCGCAGTCAAGGCTATTAGTAGGGAGAAGAGGCTCCATAAGGCCGAGACCTTCTGAGCGACCTCGATCTGCAGGTTGAAATAGGCCATCCCCTTGTACAGGAGCAGCCCGCCTAGGTACCCCAGGCCCCCTGCCGTGAAGCCGATTATCATCGCCTCAGCCACGAAAATCACGGTCACCTGAGTGGGGTTCACGCCTAATGATGACAGTATGTGGATCTCCTTCCTCCGCTCATACATCGAGTTGAGCATGGTCACGATGACGTTCAGCACGACGATTATCCAAGGCACGAGGAGGGGTACGCCCTTGCTCTCAAGGTAGCTCCCCACCAGAGAGACCTTGACGCCCTTCTCAGAGGCTGACCACGCCCAATAGTCCCTCTCCAACGCAAGTCTCGCTCCGAAGCCATCAACATCCGAACCTTCCTTCACCTTGATGTTTATCCTGGAGTGTCTTATGAACGGCATATCGATTACTAGGGATTCGTGGCAGAAGACGACCTCCTGGGTGTCACATGTCTGGACCTCGAAGGTAGGCTGCTCCTCGTTCGGCGTGACATCCACAAGTTTGTTGGGAAGGTAGTATGTACCATCTAGATCGAGTAATGTCCTAAGGACGTTATCGTCGAAGGTGCCATCCAGCCTCACCATGAGACCACTGAGGGACAACGCATCCCCGACCTCGATGCCTAGTGCAACACGCAGCCCCTCGCTTATCACCACACCGTTCTCCGAGGGCAGGCTTCCCGCCTCCAACAGGCGCTGAATATCCAGAACCTCCTCTTCGAGGTCGGGGTTGATTCCCACGACCCCGTGAATGGGCCTTCCCCTTAGCCTCGCGATCGAGTCCGCGAAGGGCAGGTTCTCCAGCTTCACAGAGACGAACTCTGTCTCAGGCTGCCGTTCCAGCCACTCCAGGTTCAGCAGGTTTGACGTTAGGAACGTGGGGTCAGTCGTCAGGTAACCAGGGGCACGCAGGAGGACAGCGTCAATAGGCGCCCCTGAGACTGAGCTGGTCTTCGTTATCAGCCCGTGGACCTCCACGAACGATGTCAGTGAGACGAAGCTCATAACCAAAGCAGTGATTGAAATCAGCGTGAGCAGGAACCGCTTACGCTTCCTCCCAACGGACCTCTTCGCCATCGAGAACAGGGGCACGATGATGTTGCGAAGGGGCACTTGCCCACGTCTTCCTCTCCCCTTCAATTGGCGGGGAAGTATCAACGCCACGAAGATGGAGAACGTGATGGAGAGGAGACCGATGAACGCGTACTCGACCTGGGACAAGAATACGCTCCCTGGATACACGAAATAGAGTACAAGCAGGAACAAGGCGTAGATCGTGACGCTACCGATGACCTTGAACCTGAACTCATCGGTAAGCAGAAAAGCGATGGTGGTCGACGTCAACGCCAGAAAAACTATGATGACGTAGACGGAGGAGGCGGCGTCACCTATCATGTACTGGATGCGGTCATAGGTGTCCACGATCCTAATGTAGCCTTCCTTGACTGAGCCGAAGCTCTCGACATATCTGCCCTCTCCAAGCAGCGCGCTGGAGTCCGTAAGCCACTCCTCAGCGCTCGCGATGTCCCCTCTCTCTCTGACCACGTAGAAACCGTAGCCCTCCATCCTCTCGATGGTCTCCATGACCTCTTCTAGGAGCATGAAGGTCTGCTCAATGTTGATTCTGATAGAGCTGTTACGGACGTCCACCACCATCTCTGAGCCCTGAGCTAGAGACATCTTATCCAACCCATCGACCTCAAAGGACCTCTGGATCCTTCCAGTCTCTGTAACTGTGGAGGTCTCCACGACAACACTGAAGGGCACATCGAGGGGAGCGACGAGGTGGCTGGGCTCCAAGCCCAGCTGAAAGTTCTGGCTCGCTTCACCCGAACCATAGACGATTGGGAAGCTATTCTCAGTAAGAACCTCCCCCGTTGAGGAGTCAGAGACCTCGTAGAGCACATACTCAGGGAGGCTCCCGAACTCGACGAACTGGATATCACCCTCCAGAATCAGTGAGGATGAGGGTCTCAAGTAGTAACTTACGATGTCCGAAGAGAAGCTTGACGAATGAACCCATGAAGGCAGGAAATCGACTCCAGGCGTATCTGGGTCGTCGGCGAAGATCAGGAGCTTAAAATCAGGCTCTAAATCCGCCCAGACCTCAAAATAACCGTCGCCGTCTGTCAAGTTCTCGGTTATCAGCACCCGTTTGAACCAGAGGGCCACCCTCGCGTCTGCGATCGGCGCGCCATCACCGTCGACGACCCTGCCCCGGATAGGCTCCGAAGCGTATGCGGGCACGCCGCTACAAGCTATTATAAAGATTACAGCAAGAACCGTGAATGAGAGGACCTTCAATTCGTTCTTCCCAGGGGGTCCGAAGTTATTGTTTGACAATGTATTTTTTATCTCTCTGAGTATTTAGTCACCCTAAAATAATGTATAAAAAATAAATACGCGCGGTTAAGCGCGCTTTTCATGGCTATTCCTCGATTATCTCAACGTTGGCCCTGGGAACCGTCACTTCTTCGCCTCCGTCGAGCTGGACGTCGACGACCCTGACTTGGGAGCCCGTCTCCACGATCTGCAGCTGCACTGGAAGGTTGGTTACGGTCCCTATCTTTCC
>CAYONH010000191.1:0-3951 GCA_964405275.1 uncultured Candidatus Bathyarchaeia archaeon
ATGTCTAGTCTGCTTGATAAGGCCCTCAAGGACCTGAGGCCGGGGACCAGCCAGTTCAAGGTGCTGGTCTACCTCGCCTTCAAGGGCCCAGCCTCCCCGAACCAGATCAGCGAGGAGACGGGGATCTCCCCGGGAACCGTCCGTCCGGCCCTCAGGGCCCTCCTAGTGAAGAAGTACCTGAGCCAGAGGCGGGACGGCTCGTACCAGTCGAAGATCGCCTTCACCGACTTCGTGTCCGACATCTACCTGAACTATATCCGGAAGCAGTGAGCGGGGGCGGGTGACCATGAGCGGATCCGAGGAGCTTGACGGGCTGAGGCGGGCTGAGAGCCAGCGAGAGGTCCTGTTACTCCTCGTGGAGAGGGGGGAGGCGATGTCCTCCAGGGACGTGGCGGAGGCCCTGGGCCTCACCGTGAACGCCGTGAACATAGCCCTCTTCAACCTCTTCAACAAGGGGCTCGTGGACAGGGTCTCCAGGGGGATCTACAGGTACAAGATGGGGCCCATCCTCGTGAAGCTCCTAGAGCAGTACCTTGAGAGGTAGAGACATGCCCGTGGACCACGAGAAGCTCGATGCCCTGAAGCTGCGGACAGCGGCATTCAAGGTCCTCTGCTTCCTCGCATTCAAGGACGGCGCCCTGAAGCCCTCGGAGATCGCCGAAGGCACCGGGGAGAAGCCCTCGACGGTCCGGGCGCGCCTCACGGAGCTGAAGGCCTCGGGCCTCGTGGAGTCAAGACCGGGTGGATGGGTCTCCGCTGTAAGACCCTACGATATACTCATGAAGATGTATCGGGATTTAAAGACGTAGAAGAGTTGATTGAAGCATGACAGAAGAGCAAATCTCTGAACTTAGAGGCAAGATGGACGAGATAGCGAAGCTTTCCAAGGCCCCCAGCCAGATGCAGGTCTTCTATCATCTCCTGGGGACGGGGCGCTCCATGTCCGTCAAGGAGATCTCCACGGAGCTCTCCCTCACCCCCAAGGCCACCGAGAGGGCGGTGGCCAAGCTCGTTGACAAGGATCTCATCCAGAGGGCGTCCTTCCGGCAGCGCTCCTACACCTGCGACAGCAAGGAGATTCTCCTGGGATTGCTGGTCAACCTGACGGATCTCAAGGACCGGCTGGACAGAAAGGGGCTCTAGCTACTTCTTCTTGAGGGGAGGGATGACCTCCTCCTCGATCCACTTGACCCCCTTCGACGAGAGCTTGTAGTAGGGCGCCCTGTCCACGGGCTTGAAGATGTGCCCCCTCCCCCTCATCTCGTGGAGCCGGGCCGGGACGGTCACCTTCTTCCCGCTGGCGGTCAGCCTCCGGGTGATCTCCCGGGAGCTCGCCTGGTGGTCCCTCACGCAGTAGAGGATCAGGCCGATGCAGGCGTAGTGGCTGAGCTTCTTCTTGGTCACGATGATGGGGCCGTCCCTGCCCACCTCGACGACCCCCTTCAGGTCGTCCTTCGCCTGGGTGGCGAGGAGCTCCGAGACCCTCTCGTTTACCTCGCCGATGAACTTCTGGTCGAGCCTCTCAAGGGCGTCCAGGACCTCCTCGGGGGTCTCCCCGCTCACCTCTATCTCCCCGAACGGGGTGTTGATGGAGAGGGTGATCAGGGGCATCACTCAGCCTCCGGCTCGTTGACGACGTAGAGGTAGCCCCTCTTCTTGTCCTTCCACCGCCTAAGCTGACCCCTCTTCACGAGCCAGACCAGAACCCCCGAAAGGGTGGTCTTAGGGAAGAAGACGGCGTTCGCCTCCATCGCCTCCCTGAGCTGCCCGATAGGCCTAGGGGTCTTCCCCCAATCCGTGGAGAGGAGGCTAACGACGGCCTCGCTGCACTGGTTGGTCCGGGGGATCTTGGGGTACTTGAGGGACTCGGCCTCCTCCGCATTCGCAGGCTCCACGAGCCTGGCCTCAGGTCTCGGGCCGCCGTTGAAGGCGATGGTCACCTTGTCCACGATTTCCTTGAGGTCGTCGAGTGTCGAGAGGACCTCCTGCTTATCCCCGCCGAGCTCAACCTCCATCTCTCCGATCTTGACCTTGAGACGAAAAGGAGTCTGCTCCATGAGATCACAAACTGAACTAATACCCGTAATAATTATGATGGTTATTCTATAATACTCTATTCCCGGCTCAGGGCCCCGATGGCCTCACGCAGGAGGGCCTGGACGTCCTTCGCCTCTGCCCGGCCCCTCACCTCGCCCATCATCATCCCCATCAGGGGCCCTATCGCCCTGTCACCCATCCTCTCCACCATCTCACGGTTCTCGGAGACCTTCGCCTCCACCATGCTCCTCAGCTCGTCTCCGCTGAGCATACCCAGGCCGAGAGCCTTTAAGGCATCCGCCGGGGAGCCGTCGTGGTTCTCTGCGAGCCACGTGAAGATCTGGGGCAGGGACTCCTTGGCCGTCTTGCCCGCCTTCAGGAGCCCGAAGGTGTCCCGAATCAAGGCGTCGCTGATGTTGTCGATCTCCACGCTGTCCCTCTGGAGCCCCCTGAAGTCCTCGGTGAGCGTGACCGCCAGCTGCACGGGGTCCGCCAGGCCCTCACCTGTCATCTCCTCGAAGAGCTGGGTGTAGTGGGAGTTGATGACCTGCCTGGCGAGCTTCTCGTTTATCCCGTAGTCGGTCGTGAATCGTTCAAGCTTCGCCTCGGGCATCTCTGGGAGGTTCGCCCTCAACCTGGCGATACGCTCCGAAGAGACGACGATGGGGGGCACATCTGTCTCCGGGTACATCCTCGCCGCCCCGGGCCTCGGCCTCGTGAAGTGGGTGGTTCCATCCGTGTTCGCGGCCCTTGTCTCGCTGGGAACCCCCTTCAGGGCCTCCCTCGCCCTCTTGACGACGGCGGAGAGGGCTCTCCTGCAGCTCTCCTCCTCGTCAGCGACGATGACCACCGCGTCCGAGTTGGAGGCACCCACCCTCCCCCTGAGGGCCTCGACCTCCTCGACGGTGATATCGTAGGCGGGCAGCTCGTCGGTGTGGAAGATGCCCCTGACGCCCCCGGCGAATTTGGCGTGATCCGCCATCTCGGTCCCCAGCCTCCTGTCGGGGCAGAGCTCGATCCCCACGCAGCCTGCGAACCCCTTCAGCTTCACGGCTAGGACGCGGCCTCCCTTACCGAGGGCGTTCTTGACAATGCGGCTCTTCGTCTCACCGAAGAGATCGGACACGTCCAGTGGCTCATCTGTGAGATCTGTGGCCTTTATGCCCCCTTCCTTCAGAATCTCGACTATCTCGAGGAGCTTGACCTGCCTCTGCACCTCGTACTCCACGACCTTGGAGACCAGGTTGAGCTCCTGTACCCCCTTGATCTCGATGAGGGCCCCGCCCACGATGGAGATGTTCACGTCCTGCCTGATGGTGCCCAGGCCCCTCCTCACCTGACCGGTGGCCCTCAGGATGCGGCCGATAGCCAGGGCGACCTCCTCGGCCTCCTCCGGGGAGTAGATAACCGGGTCCGTCGTCACCTCGATGAGTGGTATCCCAAGCCTGTCGATACGGTAGCGGCTGACGCCCCCCTCATCCGCGATCTTCCGGGCAGCGTCCTCCTCAAGGCCCACCTGCTGGAGGCTGTAGGTCTTGTCGCCGACCTCCAGCTTCCCGCCGAGGGAGGTGACGCAGGTCCTCTGGAACCCTGTGGTGTTCGATCCGTCCACCACTATCTTGCGCATCACGTGGACCTCGTCGACGGGCGTCCCACCCGTGAGAAGGGTGAACGTGAGGCAGATGTCCAGCGCCTCGGCGTTGAGGGGTCCCGGGGGCTCCTCGTCCATCTCCACGAGGCACGAGGTCTCCCGGTTCGCCTCGTAGACGATGGTTTTCCCCTTCAGGAATTCGAACAATGCGGCTGGGTCGATCTCCCCCAGCTCGCTCTGGCTCGGCCTGAGGCGGCGACTAAAGGTGTATTCAGGATCATCCCTGAAGAGAAGGGGCGGACACTGGCAGAACAGCTTATGCT
>CAYONH010000192.1:0-3943 GCA_964405275.1 uncultured Candidatus Bathyarchaeia archaeon
AGCCGACTCGCCTGTATCAGGAAGTTGGAGGCTCCCCCGAGCTGCCTGGTCATCCCCTCGCCCACCACGGAGTCCTCGTTTCCAGCGGGGAAGCGGGGGACTGGGATCACTATGTCGACGACGGAGTCTCCCACGGTGACGACGTCGAGGGGCATCTTGCTACCCCTTCGAGTGCTCGATTAACTTCAGGGCTACATCCTTGAGGTCTAGATTGCTCTCCTCCTCGACCTGCCTCACCATCTCCGGCGGGAAGGCGCCTATCCCCTTGAGGGCTCCGGCGACGCCGCCCACCATGGAGGCTATGGTGTCAGTGTCGCCTCCCAGGTTTGAAGCCGCGATTATCGCCTCCATGGGGTCACCTCCTGCGGCGTGGAAGAGGCCGAAGACCGTGGGTATGGAGCTGACGCAGGCTACGTCGGCCCCGATGTAGTCGTAGAGTACAGCGGCGGCAGCGGACGGGTCCATGCCCTCTGTCAGGTCGATGGCGAGTTCGATGCGCTTCTCGATGGAGGGGAGGGTGACCTGTCGCCCCCGTTTGGCTCCCAGTGCGGCGCACTCCAGGGCGGCTTTGACCGCGGAGTCAACCGTGGAGGAGGGGATCAGTGCTTCTGCTATGGCCCCGGCGACGGCTGAGGCCGCTGAGATTGCGACGCTGGTGCCGTGGCTTGGGAGGCATGTCTTCTCGACGTCGTCGAGGAGCTTCTCCCGGTTGCCGACGTTGATGATGCCGATGGGGGAGATCTTCATGGCCGCCCCGTTGGTGACGCCCTGCCTGCCGGTCTCCGTCGGGTCCCTCCCCTCCATGAGGCCCCTGATGGCGCGGGAGGTGCTGGGTCCGATGAGGCCGGATTCGAGGAGCTTCCTATCGGTGGCCCATTTCAGGATGCGCCTCGCCATGCCCTCAGGGGTCGCGCAACCATCCTCCAGGAGCATCTCGACGACGAGCATGGTGAGCTCGGTGTCGTCGGTGATGTGCCCCGCCTTCAGGCCGTCGTGGTAGGGGTGTCCCGGGGGCGCGTCCAGGAGCTTCTCGATGCGTCCGTACCTCTCCACGATCTCGTGGGGTAGGAAGGCGGATGCGGGCATCCCCATTGCGTCCCCCACGGCGACTCCAGCCAAGCACCCGTGCACTCTGTCTAGGAGTTTATATTGACTAGGCATAGCTCTTTCAGTGCGAAAATGGTCCTCAGTGTTTTTAGAGTTTTGCGAGTACTCAGGTGCATTGTTAAAATTACAGCGTAGATCTTTGAGCCGGACATCAAGTGTAGGTAGGGAATGTCTCAAGATTTGGGCATCCATGCAAACCTCGAAGAGTTCGCCGTCCCGGTGATCCTTAAGATGATAGAGAGAAGCGAAAAGGAGGAGACTGAAGGTTTATCACAGGCTAATCGGAGAAAGGATAAATAAAATCGGCAATATTCTCCTGATATGGCCACCCAGACGAGCCGCAAGTATCAACTTCGGGATGATTACCAGCGTTTCGATCAAAAGAACGAGATGTTCTGCAGGAGCATCTGGGACGTCGGGTTCGCAGAGACCCTCTCGGTCCCAAACTACGCTGAAGCCCTGATAAGCAGAGCCCTGGAGCACGTGAAGGGAGGACATGAGGGGCTATCCCTTAGGGAGATGGCGCTCTGCTGGGCCTCATGGACCATCGCCTCCATGGAGAACGTCGGCCCAGGCTGGCGCGGGGGAAACAGGGGTCTGTTCTCCTGGAAGCCCCTGGGAGCCAGCACAGCCACCCACTCAGGCGAGCCGCTGTGGAAAGTCGCGGGGGTAGAAGTAGATAAGGTAGCAGAGGATGCCGCCGTCACGAGAAGCATCAAGAAGATAGCCCATGCATTCGGGGCGACCGAGGTGGGGGTAGCAGGTCTGGACCGGCGTTGGGTGTATTCGAACTGGTGGAGCAGGTATACCCAGGAGGGAGGGGAAGTCAGGTTCTCCGACGAGATGGAGGACCCCGAGGCGTATATGGAGCCGACTGAGCTAGCCGATGGCACCCGTGTGATACCAGCGGACATGAAGAATGTCATCGTCCTCGGGTTCGAGAGGGGCTACGAGGCCATCGACACCTCCCCCGACAGCGTCGCAGGCTGCGAGACGGGTATGGGCTACTCAAAGATGGCGTTCACGACCCCCACCCTCGCCGAGTACATCAGGAACCTAGGCTACAACGCCATACCCATGGGGAACGACACGGCCCTCAGCGTACCAATGGCTATCGAAGCAGGGCTGGGGCAGCTCGGTAGGAACGGCCTCCTCGTGAACCCGAAGCACGGCTCTAGGCTTGCCCTGTCAAAGATCCTCACGGACATGCCCCTTGTCCACGACTCCCCCGTCGAGTTCGGGCTGACGGAGTTCTGCGACGTCTGCAAGAAATGCGCCAAGCATTGTCCTTCTCAGGCCATCTCCTACGAGGAGAGGAGCCATGAGGGGCAGACGTTCTCGAACAACCCCGGCTCGCTGAAGTGGTATCTCCACCCAGAGAAGTGTATGAGGTTCTGGACCGACCTAGGCGAGGATTGCTCCAACTGCTTGCGGAGCTGTGCCTTCAACAAGCCGCCGGGGATCCTCCACGACCTGGTCAGGGGCGTCGTAGCCAACACGACGACTTTCAACAGGCTCTTCGTGTGGCTGGATGACGTCTTGGGATACGGTAAGAAGAATAGCTCCAGCTCCTTCTTCGGGTACTGAACCTGCCCTATGCTAGCATCATGACTGCGTAGATGACCGCCCCGGCGACGCCGTAGATGAAGGGGTTGTCCCATGTGTGGGGGGCCCATGCCTCGGTGACGGTCATGAGGAATGGCATGAATATTATCATCATAAGGAGCTGGCCCGGGGTGAAGAGGTAGCCGAAGATAATGAACGCGGCTATCGTGGACAGGGTGACCATGGCGCTCCCCTCAAGACTCCGCGTGTAGACCCTGTCGGTGAAGAGGCCTGTCACCTCGTATTTGTTCCTGCCAAACCTGACGCCGACGGGTTCGGCGAGGCCGTCCCCGAAGGCGGTGATGAACATGGGGATGGCGAGGAGGTCCAAGGGGAGCCCCGAGTGCTGGTAGAGGAGGGCCATCCCGACGAGGACGGAGTTCATGGCGAGGAGTTGGGTGAAGGCGAGGCGGACCGTGTGGGGCCTGTCCTCGGGGCGGTCGTAGCTTAGGAAGAAGAACTCCAGCAGAGGAACTCTTCTCCTGATGGGCTCGGTGAAGAGGAGGATCTGGAGGAGGGAGAGGGTCCCCGAGATTGCGAAGTACTGGATGCTGTAGTCTAGGAAGGTCCTGTTGATGAGGAGGGTCGAGAGGATGTGGCTGAAGTGGGCCACCTTCCGGGAGTAGTTGACCCTGAGCCTTCCCTCCCTCACCAGGTAGCTCATGGTGTACTGGGTGACGAAGATGAAGGCCAGCCTTGCGAGCTCCAGGAGGCCCCAGCCGGGGAGCGGTTGGGTCATTCCTCGTCTGAGTCTCTAGCGACATATAAGCTTGACGGGGGTCAGGAAACGGATGTGAATCTCCAAAAAGAAGAAAAGGGGAGAAAACTATTCGCCCGGCCTTATTTCACTGCGGAGGAACAGCATGTAGGAGGCCGCGAAGCAGATCACCAGCCCCACGGCTATGGTGGCGATGTTCGCCCAGTTGGCTGCTAACGCCTCCCCCATCGCGCGGTGCATGCATTTAAATCCAAATATTTAATCGTAAAAATCACTCTGCCTTTACCAACATGCTCCCTCAAGAGATCAAACTATTAATAGAGAAATTCGGGCCCTGCGATGTCATTGAAAAGGAAGAGAGAATACCCGCAAACTTCGATCCAAAGAACATTGAACTTACGCTTGGAGCATGTGTGATAATCAAAGATAGAGACGGAAAACTCATACTCATAAGGCAGAGCATTTCTCGCCCTGATCTGGATACCGAGCATTGGTTTTTTGTATGTGGAAAAA
>CAYONH010000193.1:0-3917 GCA_964405275.1 uncultured Candidatus Bathyarchaeia archaeon
TAAAGAGTAGTTTAGCATCATCAATAAAATTCTTCGAGTTTTCTAAACTTAGTTTGAAACCAGCATAACATTCGTTTTTTGATAGTTTCAATTTAATTCACTTTAGAAAACGACTTCTGCGATATAGTTTAATAAAAAGTTTATATTACCTTTGCGATGGGTCTACTGACTGGGGCTGGTGCTTGTTCTACGGCGTAGACGGCGAGGGCGACAGCCCAGAACCGATCGTCGTGCCCAGGTTATGGTTGTGGAGCCCGGCGATGTGTCGTTGAATTGTTTTGGAACGCCGTTCTAAAACCTAGTATTAAATAAGTCATCGTCCTACGGTTGAGCTTGGGGAGAACCCGTGGGGGAGAGGGGAGCCCTAAAGGGATGGCTGGCCTTCGGCCTTGTGGCTTCTTTGATCTTCAACGCTGTCATATTTTTGGATGATTATGAGCTGCGTCTGTCGAAAGACGAGTTGGAAGAGGGCTACACGGACCTGGAAAACTCTTTCGATGAATTAAAGGCCTCCCTCGATGAGTTGAACAGCACGTATTGCGAATTGAACAGTGCGTATTGGGAGCTGGAACAGAAATATTCGAATCTGGAGGGGAGTTATCTCGGCCTTTTCGACGATCCCCTCTCCCCTCCCGTGTCGAAGCTCCAGGCGATCGATATCGCCCTGGAACACGGTGGGTGGAACAGCTCGAATCTTAGGGGGAAGGTTGTCACCGCCAGTCTGTGGTACATGCGCTTCTGTGTGGATGATGTGTTCAGGGTAGTTCTACCGCACAAGGTAGAGGAACCAGTGTCGGATTACTCCCCCGTGGTCGAGGGCGACGTGACCTACAGATACGTATGGCACGTGGTCGTTGAAAAAGCGGGACTAATCAGGTGTATACATCCTCCGGGACGCTACTATGTCTATGCGACGACGGGCGAGATCGTTCTCTCGATACCGCATTAAGATGTGGAAACGGGGCTTCAGATGATCGCAAGAGCTACAGGCCTCGATGGTGGTGGAGCCTGTTCGGAGGCGTAGACGGCAAGGATCTAGAACCGGTCATGGTTCATATACTGGGGGCAATCGTATATTTACACATAAGGTTTAAGCGATGATGCACCACGCGCATGCAAATTAGCTGGCGCGTGTTAACCGTTCAACGATATCGTACATAGTGTTTAATTCTGTAGCATTATAAGTATGGGACGCTTCTAACTATCAGGTAATCTTGAAGATGTTCACGGTTAGCAAAAGAACCTTAACCATCTTTCCACTCACACTGTGCCTCATCGGATACCTGATGGTCGGCTGCTCAGCAAGCCTGGCATATTTGATGAGCGTAGAGGAGATGACCGAGAAGGCCGATGTCATCCTCGTGGGAACGGTTGAGTCGATATTCCACTGTCCGGCGGACCCTGCTGTCCCCAGGATGCACAGGCAGGTGTATGTCTCTGTCGAACGTTACCTGAAGAACCCCCTGAATCAAACTAGTGTAACCGTCGTAGCCCTGGGTGCCACGATAGGAAATACAGGTATGTGGGTGGAAGACCAGCCTGAGTTTCATGTGTCTGAGAGGGTGCTACTCTTCCTGAGGGATGACCCATGGTTCCTAGAGGGGAACCAACACGGTTTTTACCAAATCATTGGTGAATGCCAGGGTAAGTTTGCGGTAGAGGAGGAGTCAGCTATCAGCAAGCATGGATTGATCATACACGATGGCTATGAATTTCAAGGCATCAAGTTCGAGTGGGCGCCTGAAGTAAAGCCCGCTGAGTTCGAGGTCTCAGACCTAAGCATCACCCCCGATAAGGTTAAGCTAGGATGGAATGCAATCATCAGCTTCACGGTAACAAACATTGGGGAACAGACTGGAAGCTACTTTGTAAACCTGAAAATAGATGGAGTGCCGACTGCCGGGATGACGGGTGAACTGGAACCTGGTGAATCCGAGGTCAGGTCATACTGGTTGACGCCTAAAAGGCCTGGGGACTACTCGGTCGAGGTCGACGGGCGTATCGGCAGCTTCACCTCGGAAGCCCCCCCTCCTATAGTCATCAAGCCCACACCGCCCAAGCTGGCGGAGTTCGAGGTCATAGTTAACGATTTTCAGGTTCACCCACTTGGGATAGAGGTGGAGGACGAGGACGATGTCTGGACTTTTAGGATAAGCTACAACGTCACCAACGTAGGAGATTATTATGGAAACTACAGTGTCAGGTCGAAGATAGACGGAATGGCCGTCGACTCTAATGTGTTCTTCCTGGAGGCAGGGGAGACCCAGAGTTACCTCTTCGAGGTCGAGAGAGGGATTGGAACCTACCAGGTTGAGGTAGAAGAATTCACGGAGAGCATCGAGGTAACGCTAATACATAAGCGATCGTTTTGGGATGAGATCCCTGGATTCCCATATGAATCAATCATAATAGGATTGATAGCTATAATCAGCATCTTGCGAGCTCGTAACCTTAATCGGTGATGCGCGCGTCTAAATTGTTCTTGCGATGGGCCTGCTCGCCGGATGAACCTGATCGGCGGCGTACACTGCTAGAGCAAGGGCCCAGAACCGGTCGTCATGGGTACCCTGGGGGTGATTGAACAGGATCTTCCCCGACTTCGACAGCTCGTATCGCTCGACGTTGAGTTCGTTGAAGAGCTCCGGGTCGAAGGGGATGTGCAGCAGTGGCCTCAGGCTGACGATATTTCCCTCCTCGGTCGTGCAGCCCTCGGGGCACGTCGTCTTCCACTCCTCCTCGTGGGCGTCGATGTAGCCCTTCCACCCGCATGAGGTGCAGACGGCGCTCCTCATCTTCTCCTTGAGGCAGGTGGCCATGGACTCCTTGCTGGCGTCGGTGAAGTTGACGCCTGTGACGTTGCGGAGGCCTCCCCGCTCCATGTCCTCGACAATGTAATCGCCGACTCCCGTCTTGTCGGCGTACACAGCGTTAATGGTGTGCCAGTGGTCCTGGAGCCTCTTCATATAGCCTATCACCGCCCCGTAGCTAGTCTCCAGGGGGAACCTGTGGCAGTGGCGCAGGTACAGGTGACCATGGAGCTTCTCTACCACAGCCACCACAGAGTAGTCGACGTGCTTTCCGAAGTCGACGCCAAGATAGAACTCTCCCTTTTTACGGGCAGCCCCATGAGAATAGTTGATCCCGCTGTCCTGAGCCAAGGTTATCAGGCTTGCGGGCAGCCAGACATCCAGGTCCTCCGTCCACTCGCAGAGCATCTCACGCCTCCACCGCCCAGGATCACCCGCAAGCTGCCTCTCCACCATCCCAATGATCTCAGGGCTCAGGGGCCCGTTCGGCGGCAACGCCTCCGTGTAAACTACGCGGTGGGTGCTGAACTGGTCGAACGCTGTATCGTGGAACATGCTGTAGAAGACGCTGTCCCTGTTCCACGGCGTGGACTCAGCGATAAGATAGCCGTTCGTAGTGTTCAGCGAGAACAGGACGGCCGTGTAGAGGTCGAGGTCATCCCTGATGAAGTTCGCCTCCATCAGGTAGACCACCTTCGCCGTGTGCCCCCTGATCGTCTCGGGAACGGGGGACTCCACCTGGATCGCGGACCCGTTCCTGAAACGGATCACCGTCTTCAGCACGTTCCTCCTCCCCACCACGTACTCGAAGAAACGGCGATCCAGCCCCCTCATCCTCTCCAGATGCCCGTGCAACGCCTTGAACGCCACACTCTTCGCCTGATCGTACTTCGGCGCCGTCACCAGGATCAGGCTCCCCGGATACCTGAACGCGTACCAGAGCAGCTTCGCCATCCCGTTGAACGTCTTCCCCGTCTGCCGGGCCTGGACGTTCGCGATGAAGTGCCCCTCATCCCTCAGGAAGGGATACATGTACGCGTACGGCTCGTACCCCAGCCAACTCCGGCAGAACTCGACCACATCCAGGGGGAGGACCCTCCTCGTCGGGGG
>CAYONH010000194.1:0-3898 GCA_964405275.1 uncultured Candidatus Bathyarchaeia archaeon
GTGCGCATACGAGGGAAAGGGGTCGCTCCGAAGGCGAGACAGGGATGACCTTGAGCCAGGGGCGCAACCTTCTTACCCCATACTTTCTACCTGCTCCTCTACTCTGAGACGACTATACGTTGAATCTTCAGCGCGTAGATCCGGATGAGCAGTGTCACCTATGGTTCGTGCGTGCACGGAATTAAACAACGCATACGCGTGCGCGCGTGAGTTAGATTAGTCTAGCTTGGTTCTTATTTCTGCTGGATAAGCTTGCGCGCGCAATTAATTGTATCCTCCCACACGGGCTATATAACTATACGAGAATCCTATGATGTGATGATTTCTGATTGGATAGCCAAAAAATCTACCTCCCTCGTAACGGGTTCAATGTTTATACTATTTCTTGTGTTTACGGTAACAGTTCTACCAATTCAATCTGAGCGGGCGAAGACCCAGTCTGGCAATACATCACCGGATATGTCATTTTTCCTCACAGTGAAAGAATTATACAAAATAGCGGAATCATACGGAGAGAATGGAAGAATCGCTTATGTATGGGCAAGATTCACTTTTGACCTTGTCTGGCCAATTGTCTACACGTTCTTTCTTGCGTCAGGGATTAGCTGGCTCTATTCAAGATCATTCGTTAAGGATTCCATAGTCCAGCGTGCAAATCTTGTCCCGGTAATCGGGATGGTGTTAGATTACTTTGAGAATGTTACAGCCTCCATCGTGATGCTCAGGTATCCTGAGAGGACACCGATAATAGACAACGCTACGATCATAGCCACTCCTCTAAAATGGGTGTTCGTCGGAGGAAGCTTCCTAGTCCTTCTACTTGGATTAATAAAATATGGGTCAATAAAGGTAAGGAATTCGGACACCTAATGATCGCGCGCGCATGAGGCTGTCCTATTCTAAAGGCTCCAATCTTTCTAATCTAAATATCACAGGGCGCAGACCATCAGTGCAACACTTAATCATCTCATTCTCCTTGAGCCAAGGATAGAAAGTCCCACCTAAATGGAGGACTGATACGCACTCGCGTATGTCCTGCCAAGCACCTGGGCAGAACCCTTCCGGCATGACATAATTGTGGTAGACGTAGAACTCCTGTCCCTCCTTGTGGATTGGGCACCTTACGTGAGGTTCTCCACTCTCTGTGTTTAATGGAATATCATCTCCGAACAGGGTTCCCGGTTCAACCACCTTCATCACAGAGATCTTGACCTTGTGGCGCGTCATGGTATAATGTTCCTTTACTGGTAGAAAATAATTGCGCCAGCAAAATTTCACAGGCGCGGGGGATGTGGCGAGCCAAACGTCTCGCGCGCCCAGTAATTCAAGAGGTCTATGATGGATCATAGCGTATGCTAGCATATTCCGATGGAGCACCAAGTCTCTCTATCTTGAGATCTTTCCCGGATTTCTGATAATGAACTATAATGGAGGCGTTATCAAACCTTGGGTTTTTCTCGAAGAACTTTGAATCACCCTGACGAATTGCCTCTAAAACCAAGGGCATCTCTCTCTTGAAAATTGCTTCACGCATCTTAGCACTACCAAAAACTAAACCACCACTGACATGACAGTAAACGTGTAATGAGGGTCCCTCATCTATCATTTGCCACTCCGCGAGAACCTCGTCACGCATAATTCGAGTATACCAGCCTGAGATCTGTTCAATGTTAAAATTATCTGCTATCGTAAGATAGAGATCTCCAGTACTATCTGAGTGTGTCAATGTATATCTGCGGTGTAAATGCTGGGATTCGTCAATTCGAATGTCAACATGTAATTTCTCAGGTCTTAAACGAGTCAAAAAAGCCTCAGCATGTATTTACACGGTGAATTTTTTACCTTTTCTTTTACGCGCGCGCACGAGAATGGGGCCAGTGCAGGTCTCTCGGTGGGTTCGTCGGATGAGATGATGGTGATTCGCCTAGATGCGGTTGATGAGGACAACTACGGCTCCATCATCTCCGCCCTTAAGGCGCGGGGCAAGAGGTGGGAGCCCACCAACGTGGACGGTGAGAGGACCCTGAGGATCCTGCCGTAGGGTAAAACTACGGGAAATCAAGAACGTTTATAGAGCCCCATTCTGGTAAGTGCGAAGGCGGATCGCGCTCTTCACCTCGAAGAGTCCCATGTGTACCCCCTTACACTGCGATCCGCCAAATTGTTCGAAGTCCTTATGCCCCCTAGAAGGTTTTATATTTTCTGTGAATTGTCATTAAATGTAATGTTATGGGCCTCAGTGAACGGATACAGCCGGTGCTATCCGACCCGCGCTACACGTTCCTGTTCTTCCTCTGCGTCGCCTTGGCTCCCAGGGCTTTCGTCTGGTCCCGGATACCCGTGGACTGGAACTCGGACTCGTACCACCACTGGCAGATAAGCTACCTCAGCCTGAAGCTGGGGCTCGTGCAGGGCAGGCTCCTGGACCTCAACGGCTGCGAGTACTACTGGGGGATGGTCCCCCACCTGGTCCAGGCGGCCCTCCTGGGGCTGCTGAACACGGCGTCCATCCTCCCATACCGGTTCCTCAACCTGCTCCTGGGCGGCGTGAACACGTACCTCATCTACGTCATCGGTAGGGAGGATTTCAACTGGGAGGTGGGGCTCTACGCGGGCCTCCTCTTCGCCTTCTACCCCTTCGCCGCCGTCTTCGACGTGATAGCGATGCAGGAGACCCTCGCCCTGACCTTCGCCCTCATCTCCCTCAGGCACTTCGGTTCTCATCCCGGTTGGGCTGGGCTCTCACTCGCCCTGGCAGCCCAGTCCCGGGTCGAGTACTGGCTGGTCTCCGTTGTAGTCATCGTAGGTGGAGCCGTCGTGGAGCGCCTCTCCCCCCGGATCCAGTCCTTCTTCCTGGGTTGGCTTGGGGTGACCATGGTCTTCTGCACATTCTTCTACAACTCCACGGCGAACCCCTTCTACCCCCTCTACTGGAGCCTGTTCAGCGCCTTCGGGGGCTGGAAACCCGAGGGGCTGGGCCTCCCCCTCCACACGCTGATGCTGAGGTGGGCCTCGGTGAAGATCCCGGCGTGGTCCATGAGGCCCGCTGGTCAGGCTGTCATCGTCTCCGTGCTGGGTTCCGGCGGCGTCTTCATCGGCCTCATGAGGTGGCGCTCAAGGCGGCATCACCTGATCCTGTTCTTCCTCGCCTCCGTCGTCGTCTTCAGCCCACTATTCCTCCCATACTACCCCGCCTTCATGGACAGCATGCTCCTCATGCTCAGGATGTCCATCCCCATCGCCGCCTCAGGATCAATCCTCCTATGCGCCGTCGCCTTCAGGGTCAGGAACTCCCTCGGGGGCCGTCTCCACCGGCTTCCCATCGAGCCTGTCCTGTTCATCGTGACTCTCCTCTCCCTCAGCAGCATCATCCCTGCCTACGCCCGCTTCCAGCAGGCCCCTGAGGCCTACTTCGAGGTTGCCGACGAGGCCATAATATACTACGAAGGTGGCACCGTCGTCTGCGATCATCCGACGATAAACTACAGGCTCGTGGAGACCTGGGGTGTGCGCGCCTGCGACCTCTTGGGGAACCACTACGCCCCCCACTACTACGGCATGACCGACCCGTACGATTGGGCGAGGTGGTTCGAGAGGAACAACGTCACCCTCTGGCTCTACGCGTCTGGGAGGGCCTACCCGGTCTGGACCGTTACGAGCAGGGAGCTGCCCGGGCTCCTGGTCCTGAGGGGTGAGGTGCATGGGGTGAGGATCTACGCGGTCGACAGGGATGTGCTGGAGGAGGCGTTATCTGGCTGATCGAGGTCCCAATGTTCCCTCCCTTCGGAACGGTGTTACGAATCAGAACAACATATCAGGCAATCTTCTTGATTTAAATACTAAAAGAGGCAGGTACATGTTTAATCACGACCTTTCCTATTTGTTAATTTTAGTTAAC
>CAYONH010000195.1:0-3821 GCA_964405275.1 uncultured Candidatus Bathyarchaeia archaeon
ATGACCTCCACGATCTGGTGATAAGGGTCCGGGACCACCACGAGTACCCTGACGAGTGGAGGGGGCGCCTCTACGCCCGCCGCCTCGTGAGGTTCCTCGCCCGTGAGGGCTACAAGGCCGTCCTCGAGGCGGATCTCCTCTCGAAGAAGCGGATGGCGGAGCTGGCTGGCCTCGGTAGCTACGGGAAGAACAGCCTCATGATAAACCCCACCTATGGTCCCTGGGTCAGGTATAGGAGCATCGTGACCGACGCGGAGCTGGTCCCAGATGACGATCCTTGCGGTGACCTCTGCGGGGAATGCGACGAATGCGTGAAGGCCTGCCCAGTCGGGGCCCTGACGCCGTACGTCGTGGACCCTGACAGGTGTCTCCTGGGTATGCCCATGGAGGAGAGGATCAGCGGGGAGTTCCGTGACGTATACGCGGAGCACAGCCCCATGGTCACGGAGAACACGTGGAGGATGTGCCAGGCCTGTCAGAGGTCCTGTCCCATAGGCAGGGACCTGAGAAACAAGCACATCGGGAGAGGCTCTGGAAAGGTGGACGAGCGCGTATAACCTCGGGCGCGCATAGGACAATTGTTATATTATTATTAATCATTTGAACAAAGGAGGCAGATATTATGAGCGCGCGTATTCCAAAGGAAGATCCCCGCCTGAATGTGGAGGATATTAAGTATCCCGGTGAGACAGGCGATGTTCTCGCACATTATGCCAGGCCTAAAGGGGATGAAAAGCTACCCGGTGTGGTCGTCATCTCAGAGATCTGGGGCCTTGTTCCCCACATTGAAGACGTCGCCAGGCGGGTCGCCTTGGAGGGATTCCTGGCCATCGCCCCAGATCCCCTGTCGCCCTTAGGGGGGACCCCCGATGACGTCGATGAGGCCCGGACGATGATGAGGGAGCTCGACGGCCAGGAGACGACGAAGAACCTTGTAGCGGCGGTGGAGTACCTGAAGACCCGTCCCCAGTCGACGGGGAAGGTGGGGGTCACGGGCTTCTGCTGGGGGGGAGGGATGACCAACCAGGTCGCCGTCAACTCCCCGGATGTGCAGGCAGCGGTCCCCTTCTATGGCAGACAGCCCGCCCCTGAAGACGTCCCCAAGATAAAGGCATCCCTACTTATCCACTATGCCGGTGACGATGAGCGCATCAACGCGGGCATCCCCGAGTTCGAAGCGGCCCTGAAGAAAGCCTCCGTAGAATATGAGATATTTATGTACGAGGGCGCCAAGCATGGCTTCTACAACGACACGAGCCAACGATACCACGAGGAGGCCTCCAAGCTCGCCTGGGGGCGGACGATGGCCTTCTTCAAGGAGAAGCTGAAGACCTAACCCACCTCATTTTTTGCCTTCAGGGTTCTGCCGCCTCCACAGGGCTGCCACCTCCGAGACGAAGGGCTGGCAGTGGGTGAAGAAGCGCTTGTAGCCCGCGCAGAGGTAGTTCAGCCCCGGCTCTCCGTCCGGTGTTGTGATGAAGCGGTTCTTGGGGCACTCGCCGTTGCACATGGACCTGACCCCGCATTCAAGGCAGTAGCGGGGCAGAGCCTCCAATTTGGCTTCCCCGAATGCCCTCTGCGCCGGGCTCTCCAGTAGGTCGACCAGGTGTGCCTCGGTTATGTTCCCAAGGAGATGCTCGTCGTCGACGTAGTGGTCGCATGAGTAGAAGTCTCCGTTGTGTTCGACGACGGGGATGTCGCCGCAGGTGGGCCGGAAGATGCAGAGGGAGTGCTCCTGTTTGAACGCGGTCCTGGTTGCCTCCTCGAATATCTGCACCTTGACCCGCCCGATGTCGTGGTCCCTCCACTCGTCGAACACGGTGCAGAGGAACTCCCCCCAGGCCTCAGCAGGCACGCTGATGGGGTCGACGCCGCCCTCTGCCTCCGGTTGGGGCTCGACCATGGGCAGGAAGGATATGTATTGGGCGTCGATCTGCTTGAAGAACCTGTAGACCTGGAGGGGGAACCTGACGTTATGGGCGTTCACAACACACAGGATATCGGTGTAGACCCCGTGCTCCTGCAGGAGCCTGTAGCCTCGCATCGTCTGCTCGTGGGTGGGCCCCCCGTCCTTGGTGACGCGGAATCGGTCGTGCATCTCCTGGGGGCCGTCAAGGCTGAGCCCGACGGCGAAGCCCTCCGCAGCGAGGAAGCGGCACCAGTCCTCGTCGAGGAGGGTCCCGTTGGTCTGGATGCCGTTGACGATCCGCCTGCCTGGGGGCAGGTGCCTGCGCTGTAACTCCACGACCTTGCGGAAGTAGTCTAGGCCCAGGACGGTCGGCTCCCCGCCGTGCCAGGAGAACCTGATCACGGTCTCCGGGGAGGCGTCGATGTGCTGGACGATGTACTCCTCCAGGACCTCGTCGGGCATGCGGAAGGACTCGCCCTCCGGATACAGGTGCTCCTTCTCCAGGTAGTAGCAGTAGCGGCAGCCCAGGTTGCAGATGGAGCCGATCGGCTTGACGAAGACCTGGAATTCGCTGGAAGCTTTGACCATCGCTTAACCCTATGATTATACTTGGTATTATTACGCGCGCATCGTCTGCAGAGTTTTCTGGCCAATCATATTGGAAAGTTGAGGTGGAAGTGAAGAAAAGAGTATGGGGTTAATTCTTGAGTTCTGTGTGCAGTCAATAAGCGTGTAAGTGTGCTTCTCTATAGTAATCAAAGAACTCTACCCACATCTTTTTCGATACTTGGATCAACTCAACCTCAGACTCAGGATTTAGGAATCCCTTCTCCTCACACACAACACCTCGGTTCACAAGACCTGTGCTACCTACATAGTAGGAACCATTCTGTAAAGAGATGGAAGATAAAAAGTACTCCCCATTTTCTAGGTGCTTTCGTGCGTCGTTAAGCTCAGTGATCGGCTTTCGATTGGGAAACTCAGAGTTGAAAAAGCTCATTCCCGTCTTCACCAATTCTTCGAGTTGAACAGAGTGACTGGGTCCAAATGCCTTTTCAAACTTACCTGAAGTAGAGAGTTCGATACTTTTCAGGTACAGATCCTTATTCCTGTTACTCACTGGCTTCCCATAGTCGAGAAGGGTTCTACAAGTCTCAAGGAGCACTATCTTCTTTTGATATATTGACCTCTCCAACTCCGTAAGTTTCTTGCCACGGAGCCCCTTCACCGCATACTCGAGCCTGTCCCGTATGTAGTCCTTACATTCCTTCGACCATTCCCATTTCAAAGCCCTTTTTCTATATCCGCTGAACTTGGAGCCTTTTTCGTGGAGTATCTCGGAGTTTTGGAGGATATTTAGGAATAGAGAGTAGAGGAACATCTCGGAGGGTTTCCAATCTTGTCTGAATAGCCGCTCGTAGTATATGGCGGAATGCTCCCACAGATCCACTTCAATGGCCCTAATGAATGGCTGTTCTCTCCGGATGAGGGATTCCTCTTGGTTTTTAATTATGACGATGTCTATATCGCTTTCAGGATGGATTTCTCCGGTCGCCACAGATCCAAATAACAGCACTGCGGAGACATCGTTGTTCTGACTCCTCTTTTCTGAGATGACGCCTGCTATCTCCCTCATCTCTTTTAGTCGAGATGTCTTCCAGTTGGTCGAATGCTTCGTCACCTCATTATCCCTCCTATTGTTCTATCTGTCAGAGCATTTACATCATCTTGGATCATGATTGGATTATGTTGAAGTTAAGAAAAGAGTATGGGGTTAAGCCTTAGGGTTCTGGATGTTGTTCTGTAGAGACTTTCTGTATTGCGCGCGCGTGCGACTATGGTCGGTCCTCCAATCTAAAGGCGACTAACACAGCTACTAAACATATCATTCCGGAAACAAGGAAGGGAGCCG
>CAYONH010000196.1:0-3815 GCA_964405275.1 uncultured Candidatus Bathyarchaeia archaeon
GTAGGGTCGCGCGTGCGGCTGGCAGGGGATAAGGGTTCCGTGGGGTCGGTGGTTTTGGTATGAATAGGTGCCCCTTTTGGTATGAATGGGGTCTGATCGGGGTTGTTTTAGGGTTGCTTGGGTGAATTGGAGGTTTATTCATAGGCGGACGTATGACCCCCCCCTCCCCCCCTCACTTCTCTTCAAGCGTGTTTTCCGGGTCCTTTTACCGTTGGGGTTCGTGGAACCGCTTAACTGGCGTACTTTTTTGTAGGATTTTCTATTTTCCTGTATAGCGTGGGGCTCTGCCTTGGGAGCTGTGTGGTTCATGAGGCGGGGGGGTCTGACCTAACTCTTATCCTCGGTGTATGTACTTCTTGATTGATTGCTGATGGTACTTGAGATTCTCAACATGGACGAAAACAGCTTAACCAAGGATGAGGTCCGCAAGATAACTGAGATACTGGTGCATCCAGAAGTCCTTGAGCTAGACTCAGACTATCCCAATCATCAAGACTTCGACTACCTCTACGTAGAGTTCCTCAAGTCGTATGAGGACCGTGAGAGAGGAAGACATGTTGGCATCGTCGCTAGACTGGATGGTGTGCCCGTGGGCTTCTTGGGCATCCACCGTCAGGGGTCTACCAGAGGTCACGTGGGTGACGTGGGTATCGCTGTGCATCCCGATCATTGGAGGAAGGGTGTGGGGTCTGCGATGCTTCTTGCTGGGATTGACATTGCGGAGAATATTGGTCTCACGAGGCTTGAGGCTGATACCTTGGCTAAGAATGTTGGGATGAGGAAGTTGGCTGAGAAGACGGGATTTACTCTTGAAGGCATCCGCCGGAAGGCTGTTAATATGTATGGTAATCTTGTGGACGTTGCTTTGTATGCACGTATCAGTTAGATATGTGGAGCTTGATTCATCCCCAACTCTCACCTTAAGGATCACTTAGTGTCAATCTTCACATCTTTCATCCATGTCAGACTGGTTTTTCAACTCCGCAACCATCGATGAGAGGGCCAAGGCCCACAGCGACAGGTGGCTCAGGGAGAAGGGAGACGTCATACCCCTGACCGTAGCCGACCCCGACTTCCACGTCGCCTCCGAGATCAAGAGAGCGATAATAAACGCGGTTCTGAACGACGACTTTGGCTACACGATGGCGGACACCTCGCTTGAGGAGAAATGCGCCGAGAAGATCTCCGGAGTCAACGGGATCTCGGCCAAGGCGGAGGACATCCACTTAACCAACGGGGTCATCCCGGGGATGGCCATCGCAATCAGGCACGCTTGCAAGGAGGGGGACGAGGTGATCGTCAACGACCCCATGTACTACCCCTTCGTGATGATGACAGAGCTCCACAAGACGAAGCCCGTGAAATGGAACCTGCACTACGAGGAGGGCTACAGGTTCGACGTAGAGAGGCTGAAGGAGATCGTCACCCCCAAGACCAAGCTCATCTACCTCTGCAACCCCCACAACCCGACGGGCAGGGTGATGACCAAGGAGGAGCTCAGGGGCGTAGCCGACGTGGCCGTCGACAACAACATCACGGTGATGTCCGACGAGCTCTGGGAGGACGTCATATTCGACGACAGGGAGCACATCTCGATTGCGTCCCTCAACCCCGAGATCGAGCGCCTGACGATGACCCAGTACGGATTCTCCAAGGCCTACAACACCGCAGGGCTGAGGTTAGGCTACCTGTGCGTCACAGACGAGGAGACGATGAAGAGCGCCAGGATGCAGGCGTTCGGCGGCGTCATGATTCCGACGAACCTTGCGAAGGCCGCTGGACATGTGATGATAAGCGATGAGATGGAGTGGTGGCACAAGGGGCTGAAGGCCCACCTCCACAAGATCCGGGGGATCTGCGAGAACTGGTTCGACAGCATGCCCAACATATCCTATCCGAAGCTGGAGGGCACGTACCTCATGTTCCCCAAGTTCGACTACGACATGACCAGCGAGAAGCTGGAGGAGTACCTTGTGGAGAAGGCGAAGGTCCGGCTTGAGCACGGGTCCATCTTCGGGGAACTGGGGGAGGGGCACCAGAGGGTCCTCATCGCCACAAGCGAGGAGATCATCATCGAAGCGTTGGAGAGGTTGGAGAAGGCGCTGAACGAGCTGGACGCAGAGTAGAGGACCAACCCTAACTACTTTTTTAGGGGCTAAACGCACCCCTGTAATCAATGAAGCTGAAGCCAGGAGACCCAGCGCCACCATTCTCCTTAGAGTCAGTGAATCACGGTAAGGTATCCCTGGAAGACTACCGCGGGAGGAAGACGCTGCTCGTCTTCAGCAGATATTTCGGGTGTCCGGTGTGCCAACACGACTGGGATACCCTGATCACACTGACGAAGAAGGCGACAGAGATCGAAGTCATCTACTTCACTCAATCCAGCCCTGAGACCACGAGGAAATACCTGGAAGAGGGACCGGTAAACTTCCCTGTTATCCCTGTCCCAGAGGAGAACGGTAGATACAGGGTATACGACGATTATGGGGTCGGGAACTTTGGCTTAGGTACCGGCGTGAAGCTGCTTATGCGTGCTCGGGAGGCCAGGAAGGCCGGGAAGGTCCACGGGGAGTATGAGGGGAAGGAGACGCAGTCTCCAGCTGACTTCATAGTTGACGAAGAGGGCAGGATGCTTCGAGCGAACATAGGCCTATTTGAGGTAAATGAGATCATGGCTACGCTCAGTTCTCTGAGGAAATGAAACTCTCGGGCGAGAAGAACCTAGAGGAACATCCAGGGCTCAAGACCAAATAGACTCTTATGTTATCCATATTTTTATCCACAATTTACTCTCCTCTCCTTCCCCATACTCTTTTCTTCACTATACCTGGCGCAAGACTTCGTAGTAGATGGTTGATCTACGCTATTCCTCGTGACTGTGGCCTGAGAAACATTAAATACGGTATTCGGAGGGCTGTAAGCTGGTGTTACGGTGTCCTTCTTCAGGAGGCTGCTGAAGCGGAGGCGAAGGGTGGTCCTGGTCACTTCCCCCTCCTCGTTCCCCACGGCCTACGTCCGCTTAAACACGTACCCCTTCTCCATGGTCCCCGTCGTCATGGCCACACCCCTGATCCCCCTCGGCCCAGCCTACATCGCCGGCTCCCTGGAGCAGGCCGGCTACGACGTCAAGGTCGTGGACTGCACATTCATGGACCAGAGCAAGTTCGACGTGGGGAGGGTGAAGGACGCCGTCCTGGGGCTCAAACCAGACGTCATCGGGCTCTCCGCCCTAACCTGGACCATCCCCAGCGCCTACGAGCTCGCGGAGGCCCTCAAGGATGACTCCCCCGACACGCCCGTAATCCTCGGCGGCCCCCACGTCTCAGCCCTCCCACGGAGGACCCTCAAAGAGTGCGAGGCCTTAGACGCCGCGATACTGGGGGAGGGGGAGAAGACCTTCCCAGACTTCCTGGGCCACCTGTTCTCGAAGGGGATGGGCCCGGAGATGAAGGCTCTCAACGGCGTCGCATTCAGGCACGGAGGCGAGATAGCTGGCGACACTGAGCCCGTCTACGTCGAGGATCTCGACGCCCTGCCATCCCCGGCCCGCCACCTCTTCCCCATGAGCGAGTACGTCAAGTGGTCGAAGAACTTCGAGGCCAGGCAGACCCCCGTGGCCTCCATGATCACCTCCAGGGGCTGCCCCCACCGCTGCACCTTCTGCACCAGGGTGAACAACGGGATCCGCCACCGCACTAGGAGCCCGGGAAGCGTGGTCCGGGAGATGGAGGAGCTCAAGGAGATGGGCTTCAACGAGGTCCAGATCGTCGACGACAACTTCACCCACGACCGGGAGCGGGTCCACGAGATCT
>CAYONH010000197.1:0-3808 GCA_964405275.1 uncultured Candidatus Bathyarchaeia archaeon
TATAAGGGTGGATGAATATGCGCCCCAGCATCATGTGGCCGGGCTCCTTGGGGATAAGGAGCATGCCCCCCACTATCTCGTCGTCCAACAATATCTTGAGATATGGGGCCTCTCTCATCTTCTCTATCTGGTACTCTACGGAGTCATAGCCCGGGGGACCCCCCTCAGAATTCCCACCATGCTTGCTCGAGAAATCGTCGAAGGCTACCTTACAGATCTCGGTCAGAATGCCAGCATCATCAACCTCTGCAATCTTGAACTTCAACTCTGACATTCAGATCAATAGTAACATGGCCCGTTGACCTACGTTTAAACGTTGATTGCCTCTCCAACTCGTTTTATACTCGATATCCCGCATGTGCTGCAAGCTCAGCAAGGTAAACAACAGGGCGATGAGCCACCCTGCTATACCTGAATGCTACTCGGCGTTAACCGGGACCTTCTCGACGCGCAGGTGCTCCCCCTTCACAACCCTCAACACGAAGGAGAACCTGTCCAGGTCCATGGCGACGTGGAAGTCCCCCTCGACGAACTGGGGCTTGCTGGGATCGAAGAACTTGGCTCCCTGGGGGTCCTCACGGATCCTCCTCCGCATCTCCTCGAAGTCCTGGGGCTGCCCCCTCAGCCTTCCCTCTAAGTATTCAGCGCAGAGCTCGTCCTCGATGGCGGGGTAGTTCCCGTTCCATCCCATGGCTACTAGGGAGACGACCTCCGGATCGACCTCCTTAATGTATTCAACGATGGCTCCTGCCATGACGAAGCTCCCCAGTATGATCTCGTCTGCACCTGTGGCGTTCACTATCCCCCGGGTGCCGGAGCCCGTGGTCTGGACGAGGGTCCTGCCCGTGAAGTCGACGTCCCTGATCTCGTGGGGGGAGTTGCCGTAGTCGAAGCCCTCGACCTTGATGCCCTCCCTCTCCCCCATTAGGAGCCAGTCGGGGTGGAGCCTCCTGAGCTCCTGGGCCTCATCGACGGTGAGCACGGGGTGGATGGTCTCCGCTCCGTTCGCCATGACGAAGGCGTCGGTTGTGAAGGCCCTGAAGACATCTATGATCACCGTCAGCCCCCTAGCCTCCCTGGCGCCTTCGACTAGGCTGAGCCGTCTTATCCTCAAAGTGACACCTGTTCGAGAAAAAGCTCATACAGACTAACATTATAATGTTTATCGTGAGCCCATGTCTCCTGATGAGGCGAGTGAAGAGAGATCTTCGAGCACGGCAGGATTTGTAACATTCTTCAGGGCATGCTCAAACAAGGAGAGAGATGATAGGTTCCGTGGACCCGACTATCTCGCTCAGATGTTCCACTCCGGGGGAGAGAAGTACCTCCTCCGCCTCTCCTTCTTACTCTTACCCCTGATGAAACGAATGGTGCCAGGTACGTATGAATGGGTCGTGGCGAGGACATTCTTCTTCGATGAGGTGTTTGAGCAAGCGTTAGACGAAAAGTTAGCCCAGATAGTCATCATGGGAGCAGGCTTCGATACAAGAGCTTACAGGTTTCAGGATAAGAGTGATGACACGGTGATTTTCGAGCTAGACCTACCCGAGCCCCAGGGCATCAAGATCAAACGCCTGAATAGTGAACGGATAGCCATACCTGAGAATGTCATATACGTTCCCATTGACTTCACGAAGGACAACATATTCACAAGGCTTGAGGAAGCAGGCTACTCCAGGTCAGAACGGAGCCTCTTCCTATGGGAGGGAGTGACGGAGTACCTGACGGATGAGGCCGTCGACTCGACAATGAAGTCCATCAGGGACAACTCTCCCCCCGGAAGCCTCCTGGCGTTCTCCTACATCTACAGGTCCGTCGTGGAGGGCACGAGGGAATACCATGGGACCAAGCAGATCGTGAAGACCGTCGCCAAAACTGGGGAGCCATACAGGTATGGCATCCCCGAAGGGGAGATTGAGACGTTCCTTTCTGAGAGAGGTTACAGGCTAGTCAGGCACCACACCGCAGAGGAACTGGAGAGAAAGTACCTCATGGATGAGGAGGGAGGACTCTACGGGAGGATATGCGGACACAACTGCGTTGCTCTATCCCAAGTAGCGCCTTAACATGGACACGGGGAGACTAAGACATCCAAGTCTCATCGTAGACCAGCTCTTCCAGAGCCTTACGCGGTCTGGGTCTCTCCTTGGAACGGGTGTGGCCGACGGTGATGACAGCGACGGGTCTTACGCTTGATGGAATATTAAATGCCTCCCGGAGGGCCTCCTCCCGGAACATTCCCATCCAGAAGACGCCTAGCCCCCTGTCTGCTGCAGCTAGGAGGAGGTTCATGGACGCTAACGCTGAATCCTGGATGCAGAAACGGTCGGAGAAGATTCTTGACTGCTTCCCCTTGTAGGCTGTTGTATCAGTGCAGACGATGATGTGCACAGGTGCCTTCCTCATGAAGTTCTGGGGTGTCACGTCGGGGATGCCAGCGGTGGTATTCCAGACCTTCACGCGGTTCTCAGGGACCCTTACCACTATGAACCTCCAGGGTTGAGCGTTCCCCACTGACGGCGCCCATCTCGCCGCCTCCAGAATGTAATCCAGCTCCTCGTCGGTGACCTCGTCCTCAGTAAAGTGGTGGATGCTCCTCCGTCTCTTGACGAGTTCTGAGAACTCCATGGTTGTAGTTTAGGGGGTCATTATAATATTCTGTTGATATACCCGGGGGACGTATGGGCGTAGGTACTCGCTGAAGTCCATGTCGTCTCCCCTACCCATGCTGGAGAGGACGTCCTGTATAATCCGCCTCGCGTCCTCCACACCATCAGGCTTACTCTGTAGTGTCCGAAGCATGTACCAGGCCCATTCCAGCGCCTCGAAGGCCCCGATCTGATAGTTGGACATAGATCTCGTTCACGCCTCCCTCCTTGCGGATTTAAGCGGTGCGCAGGGCCTGGGGGGAGGGAGGCGGATGAAATTGGGGTAGGTAACCTCTAAAAAGGGGGTGCAGTACAGGGTTAGTAGTGCCGAGAAATGTTGGACATCAAGCTCATCAGGGACGACCCTGAGCTGGTTCGGCGTAACCTGGAGCGCAGGCAGGACCCGGAGAAGCTGGCCCGACTTGACGCCCTCATCGAGGACGACGCGCGGTGGCGGGAGAAGGTCACCGAGGTGAACAGGCTGAGGCGGAGGAGGAACGAGATATCCTCCGAGATCGCCAAGGTCATGAAGGAGGGCGGGTACGCGTCGTCCCTCCGGGAGGAGGCGAGGGGCATCCCCAAGCTCATAGTGGACGCCGAGACCGAGAGGGACGCCTACGCCGGGAGGGTCACCGACGCCCTGATGAGGCTGCCCAACCTGCTCCACGAGTCGGTGCCCTACGGCGCGGACGACACGGAGAACGTCGAGATACGGCGGTGGGGGGAGCCCCGGAGGTTCCCATTTGAGGCCATGAGCCACGCCGAGGTAGCGGGGAAGCTCGGTATACTTGACCTGGAGAGGGCGGGAAAGGTCTCCGGGTCGGGGTTCGCCTACCTGAAGAACGAGCTTGCCCTCCTCGACTACTCCATCATGAGGTACGCCATCGACCACCTCCTGGCGAAGGGGTTCACCCTCGTCGAGCCACCCTACATGATCAGGAGGAAGCCCTACGAGGGGGTCACAGACCTCGCCGACTTCGAGGACGTGATGTACAAGATAGAGGGGGAGGACCTCTACCTCATCGCGACCAGCGAGCACGCCGTGGGGGCGATGTTCCAGAACGAGACCTTCCTTGCCGAGGACCTGCCGATGAAGCTCTGCGGGGTCAGCCCCTGCTTCAGGAAGGAGGTCGGAGCCCACGGGAAGTACACCCGGGGGC
>CAYONH010000198.1:0-3793 GCA_964405275.1 uncultured Candidatus Bathyarchaeia archaeon
GTACTTCCCGTGGGCTCCGACCTCCTTCCTGAAGCAGGGGCTGACCCCGCAGAGCCTCATCGGTAGGTCCTTGGCTAGGAAGGTCTCGTCCTGGAACATCGCCCCCACGGCGTGCTCGCTCGTCGCGATGAGGTAGAGGTCCTCTCCTTCGATCTTGTACATAACGTCCTCGAAGTCGGCGAGGTCGGTGACCCCTTCGTAGGGCTTCCTCCGGATCATGTAGGGGGGCTCGACGAGGGTGAATCCCTTCGCTAGGAGGTGGTCGATGGCGTACCTCATGATGGAGTAGTCGAGGAGGGCCAGCTCGTTCTTCAGGTATGCGAACCCCGATCCGGAGACCTTCCCCGCCCTCTCCAGGTCAAGTATACCCAGCTTCCCCGCTACCTCGGCGTGGCTCAGGGCCTCAAAGGGGAACTTTCGGGGCTCCCCCCACCGCCGTATCTCGACGTTCTCCGTGTCGTCGGCGCCGTAGGGAACCGACTCGTGGAGCAGGTTGGGCAGCCTCATCAGGGCCTCAGTGACCCTCTCGGCGTAGACGTCCCTCTCCGCCTCAGCGTCCACTATGAGCTTGGGGATGCCTCCGGCCTCCTCCCTGAGGGACGACGCGTCCCCGCCCTCCTTCATGACCTTGGCGATCTCGGAGGATATCTCGTTCCTCCTCCGCCTCAGCCTGTTCACCTCGGTGACCTTCTCCCGCCACCGCGCGTCGTCCTCGATGAGGGCGTCAAGTCGGGCCAGCTTCTCCGGGTCCTGCCTGCGCTCCAGGTTACGCCGAACCAGCTCAGGGTCGTCCCTGATGAGCTTGATGTCCAACATTTCTCGGCACTACTAACCCTGTACTGCACCCCCTTTTTAGAGGTTATCCACCCCCATGTTCACCCGCCTCCCACCTCCGATGCCCTACGCACCGCTTATATCCGCAGCAAGGGAGGCAGGAACGAGATCTATGTCCAACTATCAGATCGGGGCCTTCGAGGCCTTGGAGTGGGCCTGGCACATGCTCCGGAACCTGAAGGACAGCCCCGAGGGCGTCGTGGATGCGAGGCGGATCATAAAGGACGTCCTCTCCGATATGGGGAGGGGGAACAACGTTGACTTTGGGGAATTCCAGGTTAGTCCTCTTCAGGACTATCAACAAAATATTATAGTAACCCACTAACCTGAAGTCATGGAGTTCTCAGAGCTCGTCAAGAGACGCAGGAGCATCCACCACTTCACGGAGGACGAGGTCACCGAGAAGGAGCTCGAATACGTCCTGGAGGCGGCGAGGTGGGATCCCTCAGCGGGGAACGCACAGCCCTGGAGGTTCATCGTGGTAAGGAGGCCCGAGAACCGCGAGAAGGTCTGGGAGTCCACAACAGGCATCGGGGACATCACCCCACAGAACTTCATCAAGAAGGCCCCGGTTCACATAATCGTCTGCACGGACACCGAAGCCTACAAGGGGAAACAGGCTAGGGTCCGAGCCGACCTGTTCAGCATCCAGGACTCTGCGGCCGCCGCCATGAACCTCCTCCTCTCCGCCGCTGACGTGGGCCTCGGCGCCTGCTGGGTGGGCTTGTTCAGGGAGGAGGCCCTCAGGGAGGCCTTCAACATACCGTCCGGCGTCGTCCCGGTGGCGATCATCCCCGTGGGCCACACTCGTTCCAAGGAGAGACCCCGGCCGCGTAAGGCTCTGGACGAACTTGTTTACCATGAGACCTGGGTGTCTTAGGCTCCCGGTGTCCATGTCATGGCGCTACTTGGGATAGAGCAACGCAGTTATGCCCGCAGATCCGCTCGTGGAGTCTCCCCTCATCATCCGTGAGATACGTCCCCTCTAGATCCTCCGCAGTCAGGTGCCTTACGAGCCTGTAACCCCTGTCCGACAGGAATGTCTCTATCTCGCCCTCCGGTATGCCAAACCTGTATAGCTCCCCCGTTCCGGCGACGGTCTTCAAGATCTTCTTCGTCCCGTAGTACTCCCTTGTGCCATCCACGACTGACCTGTAGATGTAGGAGAACGCGAGGAAGCTTCCGGGGGGAGCGTTATCCCTGATGGATCTCATCGTCGAGTCAACAGCCGCATCCGTCAGGTACTCGGTAACTCCCTCCCAGAGGAAGAGGCTCCGCTCCGAGCTTGAGTAGCCGGCCTCCTCCAGCTTCTCGAATAGAACGTCCTTCGTGAAGTCTATGGGGACGTATCTAATGTTCCCTGGGTGGGTTATCTGCATATCCTTCAGGCGTTCAACCTTGATTCTCTGGATCTCTGGCAGATCCAACTCGTATACCACAGTGTCACCAAGAGAGTCTTGAAACCTGTATGCCCTCGTGTCGAACCCTGCACCCATGATGACGATCTGGGCTATCTCATCCTCCGCTGTTTTTCCGAACACTTCATCGAAGAAGAATGTCCTCGCCACCACCCATCCATACGTCCCAGGTACCCTTCGCTTCATCAGGGGTAGTAAAAGTAAGGATAGGCGGAGGAGGTACTTCTCAGCCCCGGTGTGGAACATCTGCGCAAGGTAGTCCGGTCCACGGAACCTCGCATCTCTCTCCTTATTGGAGCATGCCCTGAAGAATGTTACAAATCCTGCAGTGCTCGAAGACTTCTCTCCGTTCCCTTGATGGGTCATGGGCTGACAACAAACATTATAATGGTGGCTCGTATGAGCTTTTCCTCGTAAAGGGGTTGCTTTGAGGATCAAACGGCTTAGCCTCGTGGAAGGTGCCCGGGAGGCCAGAGGCTTGACGGTCATTATAGACGTCTTCAGGGCCTTCACCACCGACGCCTTCGTCATGGCGAACGGGGCGGAGACCATCCACCCCGTGCTCACCGTCGAGGAGGCCCGGGAGCTCCGGAGGCTCCACCCCGACTGGCTCCTCATGGGGGAGAGGGAGGGCATCAAGGTCGAGGGTTTCGACCACGGCAACTCCCCCCACGAGATCAGGGATGTCGACTTCACGGGGAGGACCCTCATACAGACCACCGGCTCGGGGACCAGGGGGATAGTGAACGCCTCGGGCGCAGACGAGATCATCCTCGGGAGCTTCGTCATGGCCGAGGCCATCGTGGCATACATCAGGGAGGCCGATCCTGAGATCGTCTCCATCGTAGCCATGGGCTGGAACGGGAACTACCCCGCCATCGAGGACGAGCTCTGCGCCGAGTACCTCGAAGGAAGGCTTAGAGGGCAGCCCCAGGACTTCGGTGAGATGCGAAGGAGGATCAGGGAGGACCCCCAGGGAGCCAAGTTCTTCGACCCCAGCAAGCCCCAGTTCGTCGAAGGGGACCTCCACGCCGCCATGGACCTCGACAGGTTCTCCTTCGTGTTGAGGGTCGTGAAGGGAGAGCACCTGCGCGTAGAGAAGGTCGCGGTTAACGCCGAGTAGAACACAGGTATAGCAGTGCGGCTCATCGCCCCGTGGTCTACCTTTCTGAGCTAGCAGCACATGCAGGACCTCGAGTATACAACGAGTTGGAGAGACAATCAACGTTTAAACGCAGGTCAACTGGCTATGTTACTATTGATCTGGATGTCAGAGTTGAAGTTCAAGATTGCAGATGTTGATGACGCCGGTATTCTGACCAAGGTCTGTAAGATTGCCTTCGACGATTTCTCGAGCAAGCATGGCGGAAATTCTGAGGGAGGGCCCCCGGGCTATGACTCCGTCGAGTACCAGATAGAGAAGATGAGGGAAGCCCCATATCTCAAGATATTATTGGACGAAGAGATAGTGGGGGGCATGCTCCTCATCCCCAAGGAGCCCGGCCACATGATGCTGGGGCGCATATTCATCCACCCTTATA
>CAYONH010000199.1:0-3779 GCA_964405275.1 uncultured Candidatus Bathyarchaeia archaeon
GGTTCATCTTCATGAACCACTACCCCACCTACGGCCCCCCGACGGGCGGGATAAGTCCCCTCGCTCCCTCGATAGGCGTCTCATACGAGGAGGGCTGCTACCTCCAGCGCCTCCTGGAGCGGAAGGGAAGGGTGAAGCTCAGGGTCGAGACGGAGTGCGAGAACCTCGACGTGGAGTCCTGGAACGTCGTAGCCGACCTCCCCGGGGCCATCGATGATGAGATCGTTATCTACGGAGGCCACTACGACGGGCATGACATCGCAGTTGGGGCTCTGGACGACGCCACAGGGGCCGTCTGCGTCATGGAGGCGGCCCGAGTCCTCGCTAAGGAGCGGGAGCACCTGAAGAGAACCATCCGGTTCATCGCCTTCGCCGCCGAGGAGATAGGCCTCTACGGGAGCAGAGCCTACGTCGCGGAGCATGGGGAGGAGATGGAGGACGTCCGATTCATGCTCAACTTCGACGGAGCAGGCCGCTCAGGCAGGCAGGGCTTCGGCTTCCACGGCTGGCCCAGCCTTGAGCCCTTCTTCAAAGACATCATGGCGGCCGTCGGCGTCGACATCCCCCTAAGCCAGGGGGTGAGCCCCTACAGCGACCACTGGCCGTTCCTGCTGAAGGGGATTCCGACCTCAGGGATGGGGGACCCAGAGGAGGCGCGGAGGCGGGGTGGGCGTGGTTATGGTCACACGATGCACGACACGGTGGACAAGGCGAACCTCCGTGTTCACAGGGAGTGCGTCGCCAACTCGTCGCTGGCGGCGGTGAGGATTCTGAACAGCGACGAGTGGCCCGTGGATCACAGAACCCAGGAGGAGATAGAGACCCTGGTCAAAGGGCGGGGCTACGATGAGACCCTCGCATTAGGGGCGCGGCTGAAGGACTACCTCACGGAGAGGAGAGCCCAGCTGAGGCCAGAGGCCAAGGCATACCTCGACAGGCTCACGGCCTCTTGGGAGGAGTCCATCTAATCTTCTCATCCCTAATCTTAAATTCGCTTAGGGAGAATCTCCTCCGGTGTGATTTTTGGCAGGCAATCCGTATCTGGATGTCGACAAGAAGATTATGGCGGAGATCTACACGTCCTCGGAGCCCATGGACAACCTGAAGGTGCTCTGCGACGTCTACGGCGCCAGGTGGCCTGGGACACCTGAGGACATCGGCTCCGTGAAGTACATGGTGGACAAGCTCAAGGAGTACGGCCTTGAGGATGCATACTACGAGAAGTTCCAGATCCCAGGCTGGAGGAGGGGTAAGGCCACCCTTGAGGTAACCAGCCCGATCGAGAAGGAGTTCGAGGTCATCTCACTCCCCCACAGCATCTCGGGGGAGATCGAGGCGAAGCTGGTGGACCTCGGTGCGGGCCACCCCGACATCTACGAGAAGAGGAAGGAGGAGGTGGACGGTAACGTCGTCATGGTCTCCAGCGCCAGGCCCCAGGGGATGACCCGGAGCCTCCACAGGTCCGAGAAGTTCAGGAGGAGCGTCCTGGCAGGGGCCAAGGGCTGGATATTCATGAACCACTACCCGGCATACGGTCCACCGACGGGGGGAATCAGCCCCCTCATACCCTGCGTGGGCATAGCATACGAGGACGGCACCTTCCTGCAGCGCCTCGTCGAGCGGGAGGGGGAGGTCACGGTCAAGATCAAGACGACCGACAAGAACCTCCCCGTCGAGACCTATAACGTCGTGGGGGACGTGCCTGGGACCGCTGGGGGGAGCGAGTACCTGGTGACGGGATGCCACTACGACGGCCACGACATCTCCCAGGGAGCCCTCGACCCGGCTTCGGGCACCGTCGTCGTCATGGAGATGGCCCGTGTGCTGAGCATGGTCAAGGGCGACCTGAAGCGCCGGGTCAGGTTCCTCCTGTTCGGCGCCGAGGAGACGGGCCTCCACGGCTCGCGGTACTACGTCAAGGAGCACGAGGAGGAGCTGGGGGACTGCAGGTTCATGCTCAATCTGGACGCCGCCGGCGGAGCGGGCAAGAAGGGCGTCATCTTCACCGGATACACTGAGCTCTACCCCCTGGTGGAGCAGTGGGCCAGGGAGATGAAGGCCGAGATACCCTTCTTCTCACGGGTGAGCGGCGCCAGCGACCACTGGCCCTTCTTCCAGAAGGGGGTGGTCACTGGGAATGGAGGCGACCCGGGGAGGACCTCCACGGGGCGGGGTTTCGGCCACACGAAGTACGACACCATCGACAAGATCGAGCTCCAGTACCTGAGGCTGGCGTCCGCCAACTACTCCAGGCTCCTGCTGAGGATGGCCAACTCTGAGGCCTGGCCCGTGAAGAGGAAGACCCCGGAGGAGATCGATGAGCTCATCAGGGGTATGAGGCCGGGAGGCGGGGAGGATACAGCGAAGATGCTCTGGGATTACGTGGCCACCTGGGATGATCTCCACCCCGACACGAAGGAGTGGCTTGACCGCCAGTTCTAAACCCTCTTTTTCTGATTACGCTTATATCCTAATCTGGGGAGTATCTTCCGGTGAGATTTTGAATCCATACGCGGATGTTGACAAGAAGATTCTCGGAGAGATATACAACAGCAACGAGCCATGGGATAACCTTGAGGTCCTCTGCGACGTCTACGGCTGCCGGTGGCCCGGGACAGATGACGACTTAAACTCTGTGAAGTACATGGTGGACAAGCTGAAGGAGTATGGCCTGAAAGACGCCTACTATGAGCCCTTCAAGATGCCTGGCTGGGAACGTGGACCTGCGAGTCTTGAGGTCACAAGCCCCATCCAGAAGAGCTTCGACGTCATCTCCCTTCCCTTCAGCATCGACGGCGAGATCGAGGCGAAGCTTGTGGACCTGGGGCCTGGTCCCATCGACATATACGAGAAGAGGAAGGAGGAGATAGACGGCAACGTCGTCATGTGCTCCAGCGCCCGGCCCCTCGGGATGACCCGGAGCCTCCACAGATCAGAGAAGTTCAACCGGAGCCTCCTAGCTGGCGCCAAGGGCTGGATATTCATGAACCACTACCCGGCCTACGGTCCACCCACCGGCGGCGTAAGTCCGATCATCCCCTCTGTGGGCCTGGCATACGAGGACGGGACATTCATCCAGAGGCTCCTCAAGAGGGAGGGCGAGGTCAAGGTCAAGATAACCACTACAGACAAGAACATGGAGGTTACCACCCACAACGTCATCGGTGACGTCGACGGGACGTCAGGGGACAAGGAGTACGTGGTCACAGGCAGCCACTATGACGGCCACGACATCAGCCAGGGGGCGGTGGACCCGGCCTCGGGGGCCGTGGTGGTCCTGGAGATGGCAAGGGTAACCCAGATGGTGAAGGACAAGCTGAAGAGGCGCATACGGTTCATGTGCTTCGGCGCAGAGGAGATAGGCCTCTTCGGCTCCTACGCCTACACGGCGATGCACGAGGAGGAGCTCGGCGACTGCAGGTTCATGCTCAACCTGGACGCCGCCGGGGGGAAGGGGAGGAAGGGGGTCACCTTCCACGACTACCCCGAGCTGGAGCCCTACCTGGAGAAGTGGAGGGAGGAGATGAACGCCGAGATGCCCATGGGGCAGAGGGCGGGGCCCTACAGCGACCACTGGCCCTTCTTCCTGAAGGGAGTGCCATCCGGAGGCGGAGGGGACGCCGAGGCCCGTGCGGCCAGTACGGGACGCGGGTACGGCCACACGAGGTACGACACAGTGGACAAGGTGGACAGGACGTACCTTAGGCTGGCTGCAGCCAACTACTCCCGGTTCCTCTTCAGGGTCGCCAACGCGGACGACTGGGCCCCCAGGAGGAAGA
>CAYONH010000200.1:0-3767 GCA_964405275.1 uncultured Candidatus Bathyarchaeia archaeon
GTGAACAGCGTGAATGTGCTGATATTAACCTGCCATGCGTTGACCTCTTTGAAGACGGAGTCAACCATTGGGACAGAAAGGTACCATGTACCTAGCGCCGCCAAGGCTCCTATGATGATCAGGAGACGTGAAAGGTTTAGACGAACATACGTTAATGTTGCACCCATTTTTACATCCCCATGATCGTCCAGATCGTCTTAAATCCGGCTGCATAGAGTATGACGCCGATGGACATTATAGCAGTTAACGCTACTTTGATCCAGTCCTGTGAAGCAATCGTTCCAGTGATGAAGGGATCCTTTGTGATCAAAGCTGAAGCGGCGAACATCTCCTCACCGATCATGAGATAGTCGCACATCATTGCGAGGAAGGGAATTGCCCCGAGGGTTCCTCCCACCTTGATCGCGCCGATCCTTGCTCCTGTCTCACCAGTAACGATCGTGTCAGCAAGGAAATAGCCCATGAAGACTATCAACCCAGGTTTCTCCTCAAGTATCTGTCCTGCACAACCCACCGCGTAGCTGAATTGGCCCCCACCGAACCACCTTACGTATTTCCCAGGAGCATACAGCTCTGGTTTCCCTGCGGCAGTCAGAGCGTTTCTCATAATGGCTTCAGAGGCAATAATGATCTGCTGATTGCTAGAGTTAGTAGTGCATTCGACACCTACAGAGGCTGCCTGCTGAGCTACCTCACCTAGTACGGTTAATGCGGCGATACTCTGAGAATTTGTGGTAGCGGTTAAGCTACCGATGCCAGGTGTTACGAGGACTGGTCGTCCCATCTCAGCGCATCTGCCGATACTCTCACCGATGGCGTCGAGGGCCTCTATGGGACGGATATCCCACAACTTGCCCCCTTTAGCGACGTTATATGCATAGTATACTGCTATGCCTGCTGCTATCAAGAATACAAGTTGAAAGCTTTTGCCTGTCCTAATTAATTGTTCAACTATAGCTGTCTGTATCATTTTTACTCACCACGCTATTTTCACTATATAATATATAACATTTTTTACAGCACAATCGTAAATGGGGTTTATTTTATTCTATTTGTTGCATATGCAACAATGCATATTTAAAACTAGATATATTATATTTGCATATAGCATATGATATGATTTTATTTACACTAGTCACTAATGGTTAATAATAATTAACTAAATAATATTTAATGAAGATTTCGTGTACATTTAAACTTATGATTCCATCACTATGATTTATAATATTGAGCTTCATATCAGATTACTGTACACTTGCACATGGAATAAGTGAGACTGTAAATTGATCGACGTACTTCTGATCTCGCCCTCATTCCAGGGATTAACTCGAGAGCCATTGGGGCTGTATTACCTCTCTGAAGCTCTGGAGATGAACGGGATATCAACTTCGATCCTCGACTTCAAAGCGTCCCTCCCAAGCAGGTCGACGTTCCGTGAATACCTGAGGTCCCAACACCCCAAAGTCGTCGGGATCACATCGTTCACATTCAATTTCTCGAACGCAATGCAGATCCTCCAGGAGGTGAAGAGGGTGGTCCCCGATGTTGTCACGGTCATGGGGGGAGTCCACGCGTCTGCCCTTACGAAGAACATATTGGAGTCGACGTCGAGTCTAGACTACATCGTCATGGGAGAGGGCGAGCTCACCTTCTTGGAGCTCTGCGAGAACTTACTCTCCGGATTACCTGTGGAAGACGTGAAGGGGCTAGCCTACAGGAAGAAGGAGACCGTGTTGAATCCGTCACGGGGCTTCATGAACGATCTGGACCGCCTCCCCATCCCGAAGAGGGACCAGCTCCCGGGTGAGAACTACCCGATAGCTTCCGTGCAGACCTCAAGGGGCTGCCCTTACGGCTGCATCTTCTGTGCCATCAATAAGTTCTACGAGAACAGGATACGCCTGAGGGACCCCGTGAAGGTGGCTGATGAGTGCGAATACCTTATCAATAAATGCAATAGGGAGCAGATCTACTTCTTTGGAGACGCCTTCACGTACAAAAGTAGCTGGGTCGAGGAGCTTTGCGACGAGATACTTCGGCGGAGGCTGAAGTTCCACTGGGCCTGCGAGACGCGGGTCGACAAAGTGGATCTCTCCATGCTGCGTAAGATGAAGCGAGCGGGCTGTGCCTCGGTCCAGTACGGGATAGACTATGGGGACGAGGAGGTGCTCAAGAGGCTGGGTAAGGCCATCTCCCTTGAGAGCGTGGACGACGCCGTGAGGTGGGCCAAGAAAGCAGACCTGTTCGTTGAGGCCTTCTTCATATTCAACTGCCCCAGCGAGAACGAGGATACCATGGAGAACACGTTCAAGCTCATCCAGAAGACTCCCATCGACGCGGTCGAGGTAAATCTCCTCACGCCGTACCCCGGGACGTCACTCTGGGATAACATGGACAAATTCAGAATGAGGATCGTGAATCATGACTTCGACTACTTCACCACGAAGAAGTACGTGATGGAGAACCTGGACTTCCCCAGGAGGAAGTTCGTCCCGGCATTCAGGAGACTCCTTAAAAGAATGAACCTCGTCTCGAGCCCAGGTTACACACTGGAGATTCTCAACTTCCTGAAGAAGGATATAAAGCTCAGAGCCTTCGCCTGATGGAGAAGGATCTCCAGTAACTCAAATCGGGACAAAGGAGAGTGACTTTTTTTTCTTTAAGGTTGAATAGGCATAGTAGCCCATATAAGGATATAATAACCTGGTTTTGAGTATAATAAATAGCTATTTAATGTTATATCATAATTCAATAGTGTAAAGTATGACTAAGTTTGATTTGTAAAAAAATCTTTTTTTATTTGTCATAAAGTCTAACACTATTAATAGGATGTAAAAAATTATAAGCTAAAAGAAGAATGACATATGAGCAATATGAACAAGACGTTAAATAAGGAAGATATCTGGGCTCTAATAGTAGGGGCTTCAGCCCTCGCCACCGGTGGAGGGGGTGCAGCTCCAACCTACGAACGTTTCTGCGAAACAACGGATCCGGTCCTCGATCAGGGGTTCAAGGCCAAGTTCATGGACCCCAATGACCTGAAGGACGACGACCTCGTCTTCATGGACGTAGGCTGCGGAGGCGGTATCCGCAGGGAGTACCAAGAGCTGTACATGAGATACACGCCAAGAGAGGGCTGGTTCAAGGAGATCGACAGAAGATTCCCCCTAAACAGCTGGAGCGAGTTCGAGAACGTGAGGGAGACGGAGGCCCACCTGAAGAAGCTCGAGGAGCTCTTCGGGGGCAAGCCCGTCGCCTACCTCGGATTCGAGGTCGGACCCCTGGACGCAGGACAGCTGCTCAACGCCGCAAAGAGGGACCTACCGCTGCTCGACGCGGACTGCGCCGGCTATAGGGCGGTGCCAGAGCTCTCCCTCACGAAGCTGAACGTCATCGACGCGCCTATCGCGCCCTACACCATAGGGACATCCTGGGGCGACATGCTCATCGGGACGAAGGTCCTGAGCCACCAGAGATGGGAGGACATCAGCAGGGCGATGGCCATCATGTCCGGGGGAGGTTGCTCCCCTGCGATGGCCATGACAGGGAAGATCGCAAGGGAGGGGACGGCCCACAAGACGTTCACACTTGCAGTTGACGTCGGCAAGGCGATCCTCAACGCACGGAAAAGCGGCAACGACCCAGTCGACGCCGTCGTAAAGTCAAGCGGCGGCTACAAGATATTCGAGGGCAAGGTCGGAGGCTACACAAACGAGAGGAAGGGAGCCTTCGTCTGGGGCAACGCTTGGATCGAGGGCACAGGCGAC
>CAYONH010000201.1:0-3745 GCA_964405275.1 uncultured Candidatus Bathyarchaeia archaeon
GGGGCTGAAGGGGACCCTCGAGGGCGTCCTGGTGAAGAAGGACGGTGGCAAGATCGGTGAGGTTCCCGTGATGGAGCTCGTGGAGCGGCTAAGAAACGAGGCGGATGTGGAGACGGTCGTCTTCGACGGCATCGTCACCGGGCGCCTCGTGGACGTCGCAGTGGAGCGGGGGATCGCGACCCTCATAGGGGAGCGCCTCGCCGAGGGCGTCCGGGTCCCCAGGGGCCTCAGAGTGAGGGTCTTCAAGGACCTCGAGTAGCCTCATAATTCAAATTTTTTTTACATTCTCATTCTGCGTCTCAGAGCGGGCCTTGTCCGTGCCAGCTGCTGGTAGACGTCCCCGAACGTCTCGTCGGGGGCGAGGGGGCGTTTTATGTAGACCCCGGTCCTGCCTATCCTCTCCCTGCGCTGGAGGGTTCGGACCCTGTCGAGGACGATGGTGACGCCTACGCCCAGGGTCTTTGCGACGACCCCCTCTCTGCCCTGGATGGGGGTCTCGGTGTGGCCTCGTTCCGTGGGCTCTATGAGCTTCAGGTGCTTGTCGACTCCTGGGACCCGTGTTCCATCCTGTAGCTGTTTGGGGGTGAGGGACCCCGCGAAGTCGTAGAACTCCCGTTCGTGGGCTCGAAGCTGGACGAGGGGGAATGAGTAGCTTCTGTTCTCGGCTGCGTGGATGTAGCCCTTGGCGGCGTACGTGGGTGTGGCCTGGATGATCTCCCTGTGGGCTGTCTGTATGCCTGTGCGGTTGATGAGGGTTTCCAGGATGGTGGGGGCAGATGGGCTGGGGATGAATACGTCGATGTCGCTTCCGGTGTGGACGTCTCCGCGGGCGATGCTGCCGTAGACGAGGGCCTCGATGTGGGCATCCGCGAGGGGGCGGGTGAGAGTCTTGGCCTCGTCCCTGAGCCTGCTGAGGAGTTCCCAGTGTTCCTGGGTGTACTCGACCTCGATGTTGTCTGTCATCGCTCCCTCCTCAAACGGTATTTAAAGGGGGGTTTCGCTTATTAGTAAAGCTCGCTGGTGTCAGGTTTGGCCATGTGGTATGAGACGTACGCTACTCTAGGTCTCCTAGTTGTGGGGTGGTTCGTCTTCTATTTCTCGGCGAAGTTCCTTAGGCTGGAGAGGTTCGGGGTCGAACTTCATCCCTTCTACGCGATGTATAAGTCGACTAGGTTGAACTCGGTGCTGATCCGTGTGGGAAGCTGGCGTCCGGGGCTCTGGAGGGTGGTGGGGAACGTGGGGGTGGCCTCCTTCTTCGGTCAGGTGGCGTTCATGACGTACATGCTGTTCCTGAACCTTTACAGGTTCCTCTACGTGCCGGCCGAGGCGTCTCCGGTGATGCCCCTGATCCCGGGGGTGACAATCCAGTTTCAGAGCATGGTCTGGTTCCTCGGTGCGGCGGGGGTGGTGATCCTGCTCCATGAGCTGAGCCACGGTGTGATGTGCGCGGTTGAGGGGATCGAGGTGAAGTCGGCGGCGCTTCTTGTGGCGATGGTGACCTTCGGGGGGGCCGTGGAGCCCGATGAGGAGTCCCTGGGGAGGGCCGGGCTGATGTCCAAGCTGCGGGTCTTCGCGTCCGGTTCCCTGGCGAACCTGGTGACGGGGCTGCTGGTGGTGGGAGTCTTCTCCGTGGTGGGGGGCGGCCTGCCCCAGGTGGTGGGAGTGTTCCTGAACTGGCTTTACTTCCTGTCGATTAACCTGGCGATGGTGAACATGCTGCCCATCTATCCGCTGGACGGGGGGCAGATGGTGAGGGAGTATCTTGCGACGAAGCCGGGGTGGGGCAGGGTTCTGGAGAGGATGACGATGTTCGGCTTCCTTGCTCTGATGGTCTCTAACCTGATTCTGAGCCTTGTGAAGTTCGGCTTGGTGCCGATCCTCTAGTGCGTAACGGTTTTATTCGGCGGGCTGCGTTGTGGTTGGTGCAGCGGCGGGTAGGACCGGGAGCTAGCCCTTCCCCTTGCCTTCAAACGGGCTATAGGAGGGGTCAGTAACCTCGGTGTGATGGGGTGAAGCCTGCGGGTAAGACGTGCGGCTCTCCGTCGAGGGCTTGTCCCGCGGGGTCGGCGGTTGTCCCCTGCGCCCTCGTAGGGGGGCGTGGGGGCTGTAGTCGGGTGAACCGGTGAGGCCCGGGAGGGAGCGGCCTAAGCCTGGACGTTTGGCGCTCGCGGGGTTCCGAGCCTGAGGGGGGTCGTGCGCCCCTGTCCGTGGGTGAGTCCTTGAGCCCTGGGGGGCCGTCGCTGCACCTCCTCCACGCGTGGGTGGTCATCTGGGTTTTGCGTTGTCTTCTCTGTGCGTTGAGGGGTATGCCCTGGTTGGGTGGTTGACCGGGGTAGGGGAAAAATAGGTGGTGTGTTTATGGTATGAGTTCCTTTAGGGTCATCTTCAGGAACAGTGTGGAGCCGGCGACTTCTATCTCGTTTGTGTTGCCGTCTTTCTGGGTGATGCTGAGTCGGTTGGGTTCCGGGAATCCGTATTCCTGTACGCTGTCGTACGGGATTTCGAGGATCTTGTCGAAGCCTCCTGTTCCCTTCTCGTGGATGAATAGGAGGCGTTGGTTACACAGGGCGATGTAGCCGAAGCTGTTGCCGAGGGTTCCCCGGAAGCTTGTCTTGAATTGGTCTTCGTCGCCTAGTATGCCCTTCATGTACTCTATTACTTTGCTCAACTAAGCACCTGAGCATATTGGGTTTCATGTTTTTTATAGTTTTGGAGGTGTTAGTTAGGTTTTGTTGCCCATCATGCTCTTAAGGGGGTTCGGGGTTTTTACGTGTGGAGGGGGCAGGGTCCTCCTGCAGAGGCCACTTCTCTTCTGTCCCTCTCTTCTTATCCTTTGTCAGGGAGGTTTCTGGGGTTCTTGGGTTGGGGGTGTCTTCTTTGTGGGTTCTACCCGGTGTAGTCTGGGCTCCACTGGGGGATCTTCCATGGGAGGGGTTTCCCCTGGGTGTGGGCTTTGAGGGTGTCGCGGTATGGGAATAGGGCTGCTGTGCCTCCTGTGTGGAGGAATACGGCTGTGTCGTCCTCGGTGAGCTTTCCTGTCCGGGCGTCGTCGATGAGGGCTGCCATGGCGGTGGAGGTGTAGACGGGGTCGATGAGGAGGCCCTCCTTCTCTGCGAGGAGCTTAATGGCCTCTGTCTTGGCCTCGGTGGCGTATCCGTATCCCTCGCTGTACTGGTCGAGGACGTTGATGTCGGCCTCGGTGAGGCGTGTCTCGATCTCCAGGAACTCGGCGGTCTCGTGGGAGAGCCTGAGGAGGTTCTCCTTGCGCCTTGCGCTGTCGCCGAAGCCGGTGGAGACGCCTACGACCTTGATGCCTGTGTTGAGGGCCTTGGCGCCGAGGGCGAGACCTGTCTGGGTGCCGCCAGATCCGGTTGCGTGGTAGAGGTGGGTGATCTCTGCGGTCTGGTCCACGGCCTGGGCGAGGAGCTCGAGCATGCAGTGGACGTATCCGGCTGCGCCGAGGGGTGTGGAGCCTCCGACGGGCATGAGGTAGGGGTTGCGGCCCTGTGCGCGGAGCTCGTCTGTGATCTCCTGGCGGCGTTGGCCTGAGCCCTCCTTGAGGATGGTGATGTCTGCTCCGTAGAGGTGGTGGAGGAGGTGGTTGCCGTCCCACTGGTCGGGGTCGTATCCGTCCTGGGGGCCGCTCTTGACGAGGATGAGGGGGAGGCCGAGCTTGCAGCAGGCGGCGGCGGTCTGGGTGCACCAGTTGCTGTGGAATCCGGCGCCTGTGACGATGATGTCGGCC
>CAYONH010000202.1:0-3744 GCA_964405275.1 uncultured Candidatus Bathyarchaeia archaeon
GGGCTTCCAGGTCATCACGGGTAAGGACAACTACAAGTTCTGGAAGCGACAGGGAACCATGGCCACAGTCGAGTGGTGCCAGGAGGCCAACACCCTCCCCACCCACAACTTCAGGGAGGGCACATTCGAGTACGCATCGGAGATCGACGGTAACACCATGGAGAGGATGACCGTCAAGCAGAAGGGCTGCCCCAACTGTAACATGACCTGCGGAAACGTCATAATTGATACCGAGGACAGGGAGAGCGAGCTCGACTACGAGAACGTCGTCATGCTCGGCTCCAACATCGGGATAGGCGACCTGAGGCAGGTGGGGACGCTCAACAGGATGTGCGACGAGCTTGGGCTGGACACCATCGGAGCTGGGAGCTGCATCGGCTTCGCCATGGAGGCCTCCGAGAAGAGGCTCATCGACTTGGACATAGCCTGGGGAGACTTCGAGGGGGCCAAGAAGCTGCTCACAGATATGGCGTACATGAGGGATTTTGGGGCCACACTGGGTCTCGGCACGAGGAAGGCCGCGGAGGAGATCGGCGGAGGCGCATCGGATTTCGCGATGCAGGTGAAGGGCCTCGAGTGCAGCGCCTACGACTGTCACCTCTGCCCCGGCATGTCCCTGAGCTTCGGGACCTCGCCCATAGGCGCCCATCATAAGGACGCCTGGGTCATCTCGTGGGAGATCTCCACGGGCAGGAGGGAGCACTACGACGAGGATAAGGCGGATAAGGTCATCGAGTTCCAGCGTATCAGGGGGGGCATGTTCGAGAGCCTCGTGACCTGCAGGTTCCCGTGGATTGAGCTGGGATACGAGCTGGACTACTACCCCGAGTTCATCGAGGCCGCCACGGGTGTGAGCATGGGCCTGGATGACCTGTGGGGGCTGGGGGACAGGATCTACGCCCTGATCAGGGCCTTCTGGGTGCGGGAGTACGGGGGGATCTGGGATAGGACGATGGATTATCCGCCGGTGCGCTGGTTCGACGAGCCGCTGACTAGGGGCGCCCTGAGGGGTATGCACTTGGACCGGGGTAGGTACGACGGGCTGCTTCAGGTCTACTACGACAGGAGGGGCTGGGATGATCGGGGGATCCCGACGAGGGCGACGATGGAGGGGCTGGGGCTGGGCGTGGAGGCGGACCAGCTGGGGGAGTACGTGGACCTCCGCTGACCCTTTTTTCTGGTTTGTGAGTGCTGGGCGCTAGGCGAGGTCGACGGGGAAGCTGGCGAGCCAGTCCATCTGGGCCTCGAACTCGCTGAGGAAGCCGGGGAGCCCGTAGACGGAGACGACGGGGATGCGCCTGTAGATCCTCTCCCTCGCCGGCTGGAGGGACAGCGCCATGGGTATCATCGTGGCCTGCCCCCAGCCGTCGATCCCCATCCTCCCCTGCAGGCCTCGTACGTTCCTGCTGAGGGTCTCGACCTTCTCCAGGTGGGTCTCGGCGATCCTGCGGGCTGTGGTGCTTCCCAGCCCCTTCGCCCAGTGCTTGCACTCCGCGCAGACTATCAGGGGTCTGCGGGTGGCGAGGATGTCTATCTCCCATCGGCGTCCGTCTGCCTGGAATCGGAAGCGTCTCTTCACGTCGTATCCGTTCTCTTCGAATATGCGTGCCACGATCTCCTCGAACTCCAGCCAGCCGAGGGCTCTGCTCACCCTCTCCAGGTCTCCCCCTGCCTGCACGGCTTTGATGGCCAGCTCCAGCCTCTGGTCGAGGGACGCGATAATGTTCCCCCGTTCTTCCTCGATTAGGCCGTTTGATGCCAGATGTGCCATGTATGTGTTGTATGCTTCGTCTGTCACCCGGACCGTCTCTCGGAGTGCGCTAGTGTCCACTGGTTTTTTTCGGGTGTTCTCGAGGAGTGCGATGAGTATGTCTCTCTGGGTCGGCATGGCGTCGTCTAAAGCGGGGGGCTGTATGGTTTAGAAGTGTTTCTTTAGATGATGAGGCTGAAGTTCCAGATGCAGGCGCCGAGTCTGATGATGCCGTGGAGCATGGGGTACGCCAGCAGCGCCTTGAAAGAGTCGTTCTTTGTGAGGCGGATTATGAGGTAGGGTATGGATATGCCCAGGATGATGAGGACGATGTCCACGGGCAGCCAGAGGCCCCGGGCCATAAGCTGGACGGTTACTGGGTTGGTCTCGTAGATGTAGGGGCGGGTCAGGGCTATCATAGTTGATAGGTGGTCTCCCAGGGTCCCCAGGACGAGGATGATGTAGCTGATGGTCTCCAGCCCGAAGCGTCTGCCTACTTCCAGCACTGTTTCCACTTGGATGATGTATCTGTGATACATGTTTTAAACATGTAGGATTGATACATTCGAATCCGTGTTCAGTAACTGGGTTACTTCTCCGTGGGGTTGACTGTTCGACGTAACTAAATAATAAAAAAAGGAGGGGAATTTGGGGTGTTCTACTGGAATGTGAATGATACCTGTACGTTCACTGAGACGCTGAGGGAGCCCTCTAGGATGGGTGTGGGGGCTGACATGCCCTCGTCGGCGACGGCGTAGCTCCTGGTTGCGGTGTAGGGCGTGTAGCTGCTCTCGCTGACGTATAGGACGCCTGTGACCTCGATGTCGAGGGTGTCGGCGATGAGGTCGGCCTTGTCCCGTGCGTTCTGGAGGGCGAGGATGTAGGCGTCTGTCTGGAGCTGCTCGGCGATGTCGTCTGATAGGCCGAAGCTGATGCCCTGGATGTTGTTGGCCCCGGCGTCGGCGGCGGCGTCGATGACGGGTCCGACGAGGTCGAGGTCGTCGATCTCGATCTGTATCATGTTGGTGACCCTGTATCCTGTGGTCTGTCTTAGCTCCCAGTCGTAGTTGGGGTAGACGCTGTATGTGACTGTCTTGATCTTGTCCTCGGGGATGCCGAGGGCCTTGATGGCGTCGATGACGGCGGTCATTAGGACGGCGTTGTCGTCGACGGCCTCACCTGCGGAGGGGTCCTCGGTCATGACGCCGAGGCTGACGGTGGCCTGGTTGGCCGTGGCTGAGATGCTTCCTGATCCCGAGACGTGGATTGCGTTCACCTGGTCTTCCCCGAGCCAGGTGGATGCGACTGTTCCCATCGAGGGGGGGATGCCTGAGGGATATCTGAATAGGTCGTCTGCTTCGTCTGCGGGCTGGGGCCTGTAGGCTATGATTGCTCCTGCTGCTATTATGGAGAGGCAGATTGCGATTATGGGGATGTACTTTTGTCTTTGACTCATTTCGAATCGGGTACTGTGATTGGGCTGGGGTATAATTAATCCACGTTTTAGAACAGGGGTGTCTGTTTGGCGTGTATGTGTTCTAGGCTGTAGAACAGGGCTTTCTGGGGGGGTTTTGGTTATGTTTATAGCTGGCCGTCCGTTTGGTCGTTTTGGGTAGTTTCTGTTGACTGAAAAAGTTGCGAAGATGCGCGAGATGGCTAAGCTCGAGGAGAGGTATGCTGTGGGTTACGATGATGACGTCGCGGGGCTGGGTAATGTGGCTGTGGCGGAGCTGATGATGGGCGTTGCTTTGGATTCTAGGAAGCATGCGGGGCTGTACAGGGCGATCGCTGCCATTCTGGAGGGTCCTCTGGGGATCACTGATGTGGAGTATGACAGGCTCGAGGTGGCTCTGAAGAGGCATGTGGAGGTTGAGGTGGGGATGCTGTCTGAGGCTAGGGCGCTTCTGGAGGGTGTGGAGGACGATCGGGCTAGGCGGCTGCTGGAGGAGATCGTGGCTGACGAGGTGAGGCATCATAAGTTCCTTTCGAATCTG
>CAYONH010000203.1:0-3743 GCA_964405275.1 uncultured Candidatus Bathyarchaeia archaeon
ACTACGCGGCCCTCCAGGGCTGGGCGACCGAGCTAGTCGGGCAGGCCAGTGGCACTCAGAGCCTCCTCGTCGACTTCATCGCCCACGCGCCGTTCGGGGCTGCCGCTGTCGGCGGATTCTACCTGGGTCTCCAGAGGGGCTAGCGGGGTCGGAGCAGGACGCAGTAGAGCCTCTCGAAGAAGAGGGGCAGCTCCTCCAAGATTGTGGCGGAGTATTTTTCATCTAATTCGAATAGTTCGAACCCCGACTTCGATGAGTAGATCAATAACACCGCCCCATCTGGGTTGAGGTGCTGACCGGCCTCATCTAGGAACCTGAGTATCACCTCGTTTCCCGCAGCGCCCCCGGACCACGAGGGCTCATCTGCGTCCCCCTCCGAGGGTAGATACGGCGGGTTGAACATGATTAGATCGAACCGCTCACCCTCCAACCCCTCGAAGAGATCACCAAGCACGAACTCTATACAAACAACCACTTCTGCTGCTCCAGCCCTACTCCTAGCGGAATCCAAGGCGTCTGGGTCGATGTCTACTGCGACCACACGGTCAACCCTAGGATCCGAGGCTGCCTCGACCGCTAGGAACCCGCTCCCCGTTCCCATGTCAAGCACTGAACCCCTGAACCTCGGACGCGCGTGCCTCAGAAGCAGTTCAGAGTCCTCGGCAGGCCTGTAGACGCCGGTCATACAAGCAATCAAGATGTGCCGATGGGTGAAAAGGCTGTCTCCACCTGCCCATTTTCTTAATAAAAGCCGGGTCGACCTTGATAGTGTATGATAGTCACCGTTTTGGGTTCAGGCGCCAACGGCGGCGTTCCACAGTGGGACTGCTGCTGCCCTAACTGTAGCCGTGCCCGGGGAAACCCGGAGCTTAGGAGAACCAGGTCCTCCGTGGCGGTCTCCCTGGACGGGGGGCAGCATGTGCTCATTGATGCCACTCCGGACCTAAAGTTCCAGTTGGAGGGCGTTGGGCTGACTCCCAAGCCTGAGGAGGCAGAGCACGGACGCCAGAGCAGAGTCGACACGGTGCTCCTCACCCACGGCCACGGAGACCACACAGTCGGTATCGCTGAGTTTTCGACTGGGAAGAGCTTCGAGATACCCGTCCACGGACCCCCCGACCTGATGAGATTCCTCTTCGGATCCGACGATCACGGCAGCTTCTTCGGAGACCTGGGGAGGCTGGCCCGTGACTACGTCGTCCCCCATGACCTCATGGACGGGGAGAAGCTGGACCTCCTCGACGGGCTCAGGGTGACAGGCTTCGAGATAGACCACACCGACAGGATGGAGGACGGCTCATGCTTCCCGAGCAGCACATTCGGTTACGAGCTGGAAGCAGATGGGAGACGATTCGTCTACACCCCGGATCTGGGGCTCCTGACCGAAGATCTGCTTGAGAGGGTCGAGGGCTCGGATCTGTTCATGCTGGACGCCACCTTCTGGTGGGACGACGAGCTGAACAGGATCAGCGGGTTGAGCAAGACCTCCTACGACCTCGGGCACGTCCCGGTTGAGGAGAGCGTCGAGATGCTGAGGGGCAGGGGCATCGGGAGGGTGGTCTACACTCACCTCAACCACACGAACCCCCTCCTCGACCCGAGCCACCCTGCCATTAAGAAGCTCAGGGACGCTGGGTTCGAGGTCGCATACGACGGGATGAAGCTCAAGCTCTGAAAAATTAAAGGAAAAAAAGGTGTGGGCGTTTACAGGGTGTAGTTCGCCACGTAAGGCTCACGCCAGTCCATGTACCAGCCCACCAGCCTGCAGCCCTCATCATCCACGATCACCGTGTCCTTCGACATCATGATCTCGCCACTGGGGCCGCGGATGACCGGGCTGAGTACGACAACCATCCCTGACTTCAGCTCCGCGTCCTCAGAAGCGGTCAGATAGGGGGGCTCGTATGAGGTGACTCCGACCCCGTGACCTACCCCTAGGCCTAGTACCAGTTCGACGCCTTTCTTCGCTGCCTTTTCTTTAACGGCCTCGTAGACGGAGCTGCACTTGACGCCGGGCTTGATGGCGGCCATCGCGGCCTTCCTCAGCTTGACGAGGGCCTTGTAGGCGGCTAGCTGCTCCTCGGTGGGCTCCCCCTGGGCCATCATGCGGGCCCCCTCGGACCAGTATCCGTCCAGGCTGGTCCTGAGCTCCATCCTGACGTACTCCCCGGGTTTTAGATGCTTGTCGAAGCCGATGCCGTAGTTGGGGGCGAGGGGCCAGAACTTACTTGCGTGCTCCCCGGAGGCGCTGGGTCCCACCGAGTGGTGTCCGATGACGTCCAGCTCCCGTTCCATGGCGTGGACCCGTATCTCCTCGCTGAGGCTCATCTCCGAGCGGGTGCTCGTCACGAGGACGTGGTGTGCGACGCCGAAGATGGCGTGGTCACACCTATACGCTAGGTCCTCGAGTAGCTCGACCTCCTTCTCGGTCTTGACCACCCTCAGCTCCCTGAGCCATTCATCACAGGAGGTCAGCTTCGCCTTCGGCAGGGCCGCCTCCAGCGCCTCGTAGAGGGATAGGGGGACCCTGCACAGGTCGACGCCTATTTTCCCTGAGCTTACTCCTGAAGTATTAATGAGCTCAACAATAGCACTGACTACCTTGGAATGGTCTGCGGGCATCTCCACGTAGCCGACTGTCTTACCGATCCAGCTCAGGTTCCTGAAGGAGGACTCCCATTCCACCGGGCAGACACAGACAGGCTCCTTACCTTTTTGCCAGAGGAGTGCCATGCTCCTATCCGGGTAGCTGTAGGTGAAGGGGAGGTGTGCGCCGCTCAGGTACTGGACGTTGTCGGGTCCGAAGACTAGCACGGCGTTGTATTCGGAGTCGTTCAAGGCTGCCTTGAACTTCTCGATCACTTCTTCGATCATCATTCATCCCTCCTAGTGGGTCGCCCTGAAGCCCGTCACCTCGTAGAACTTGTCCCAGTTCCTGTACCAGCTCAGGAGCCTCGCCCCCTCCTCCTCGACGACGTAGACGTCCTTGGAGTGGATCAGCTCCTTCCCGGGTCCTGTGGTGATCACGTCGACGGCGAGTACCATACCGGGTTTCAGCTCGGTATCGTCCCCTGACGTCAGGTAGGGGGGCTCGTGGTGGGACGCTCCTACCCCGTGTCCTATGCCTACCTCTCCCCAGAGTGGGGTACCCCCTTTCTTGGCGAGAGCCTTGACCCTGTCGTGGACCTCGCTACATCTGACGCCGGGCCTGAGGGACTCAACTGCCTCCTTCTTCAGCGTCATGTTGTCATCGTAGGCCTTCGCATACTCCTCCGGAGTCTTCCCGGTGTAGGCCATGCGTCCCGAGTCCGCCCAGTACCCCTTGTAGTGGCCCGTGAAGTCGGCCTTGAAGGGGATCCCCACCCTGAAGACGCCCCTCTGAGGCACGTAGAAGAGGCTCGCGTTCGAGGCGAGGGTCGTGGACATGTGCCCCACCCCTGATATGCCATCCTCGAAGGCGTGGACCCTTGCCCTCTCGGTGAACTCCGCGACGGTATAGCCCGGGTTCTCGACAGTGCCCTCAAGGTGGTTGAGGGCGTGGATGATGCCCCGGTCAAGATACTGGCATGCGGTCTCGATCAGCGCCACCTCATCAGGTGTCTTCACGATACGCAGACCCCTGTAGAGGGCGTCCGCACCGACCCACTCGTTGCCAGGTAACTCTGATCTCAGCACATCCATGAGGCCCTTCGTGACTCTGGTAAGATCCAGCCCAATCTTGGATTTTGATAGATCCCTCTCAT
>CAYONH010000204.1:0-3717 GCA_964405275.1 uncultured Candidatus Bathyarchaeia archaeon
AGGTTCTCCAAGGAGATCGTCGACAGGCCCATCACATCCCAGGTCATCCTGGAGCAGAGGACACCTGTGAACATACTGAGCGCCCACATGAACCAGCAGGGCGGCGAGATCCTGGTGGACATCGAGTCGGCTCACGCTGACAAGGTGATCAAGGCCTTCAGAGACAAGGGCGTAACCGTCGACGTCAGGAAGCTCGTCGAGAAGGACGACGACAAGTGCATCGACTGCGGGGCATGCGTCTCCATCTGCCCCATGGACGCTCTCACCTTCGATGAGGGTCACACGGTCGTCCTCGACGAGGAGAAGTGCAACGGCATAACGTGCGGCCTCTGCGTCGACGCCTGCCCTCAGATGGCCATAAGGCTCCTCGGATAGGATAAACCCATTTTTTTACATTTCAGGAGGCTTCGAAGAGATGATCTCGTCCGAGACTGAAGGGCTGCACAGGCTTAGGTACCAGCTCAGAGAGACCCAGTGCACCATCATAACCGACAGGCTCGAAGCCCTAAAGGCCGCAGTATCGGCCATAAAGAGCCACCGCACAGAGCTGGAGGAGTACATCAAGGAGACACCCGTCTTCCAGATGGCCCTGGACCCCATCGAAGTGGATGGGGGACCGGAGGCGGTGGAGCTCATGGCTGAAGCCTCCAGGAGAGCCGGCGTCGGCCCCATGGCGGCAGTGGCAGGGGTGCTGGCAGACCTCGCCGTAGAGGAGATGATCGAAGCCAGGGCAAAGGTCGCTGTGGTAGAGAACGGGGGCGAGGCCTACTTCATCTCGGATAGGCCCATAGACATAGCCATCAAGGCTGGAGAGACCCCCCTGTCGAAGAGGGTGGGCTTCAGGCTTGAGGAGTTTCCCATCGGCGTGGCCACCAGCTCCGGCCTCTTCAGCCACGCCCTCAGCTTCGGGGAGGCCGAGGCCGTAACCATCTTCGCCGAGAACGCCGGCATCGCCGACGCAGCTGCGACCGCCGTCGCGAACACAGTGAAAGGCGACGACGAGGAGAGAATCGTCGAGGAAGCCATCGAGCTCGGGCTCACCATCGAAGGCGTCCATGGGGTCTTCATCCTCTACAGGGGACACGTCGGCCTCGGAGGGGAGGTCCCCACCATAATAGGCGTGAACCCCGACGATGAGGAGCCCGTCACCAAGGAGGCACGCTAGATGGCCTCAAAGAAGATCATCGTCGTGAAGTACGGCGGCTCGGTGCTCAAGGACGGGCTGGCCTTCAGGAAAGCCGCAGAAGCGGTCAAGGCCGAGTACGAGCGAGGGATGGGGGTCGTGGTCGTAGTCTCAGCACTGAAGGGGGTGACCGACCAGCTCCTGGAGGTCGCAGAGGACATCTCCCCGGACACGCCCAGGGCCGTCATAGACCACATCATCGGCCTCGGGGAGGAGCAGAGCACCCGGCTCATGGCCTCGGCTCTGAAGGGCATGGGAGTGGACGCCGTGGAGATCACGCCCGATTCCCCCAGTTGGCCCATCGTCACCGACGAGACCTACGGCGACGCTGAGCCCATCGTCGAGGAGTGCCTGAGCAACGTGGAGCTGGGGCTCAAGCCCCTCGTCGAGAGGGGAAGAATACCAGTTGTCTGTGGATTCACGGGCAGGAGTCCCGCGGGGAACATCACCACCCTGGGCCGCGGGGGAAGCGACACGACCGCCGTGATCCTGGGCCGCTGCCTCGGTGCCGATGAGGTCGTCCTGGTCAAGGACGTGGCCGGAGTATACTCCGCTGACCCCAAGAAGGTTGAGTCCGCGAGGCCCATCGGGTGGCTCAGCGCATGGGAGGCAAACCTGATGGCGTCGGCGGGGGCCGAGGTCCTCCACGACAAGGTCTTCAAGTACAAGCCCGGAGGCCTCCCTATTCGAATAGTCTCGAGGCATGGACCCCTTGATGGGGATGGTACTATAATAGATGGAACACTACCTGAACATTCGGTTGAAACGTATGAGCGTCCAGTCTTCCTGCTCAACCTGGTAGGAGACATCGTCTCCAAGCCCAGCAGCCTAACTCATCTCACCGAGGAGGTGGAGGCCGCCGGAGGGCGAACCCTGGGGTTCAAAGGGAACGGGGAGTTGACCCTGTTGGTGGTCGACGGCGACCCCTTGGAAACCCTCAATGGGGCCCACAAGCTCGTGGAATCGGGAGAAGTGAAAGCTGTATCGTGCGGTGAGAACCTTGCCTACCTGACCGTCAGAGGGAGGGGACTTGACGCGACAGAGATAGTGAGCGTGGCGAAGAAGGCGCTCACGGGCAGAGGCGTGAAGGTGCCCTGGGTGCAGGTCGGCCACTCCTGGTTCAGCCTCCTCGTGGATCACGACAAGCTCGAAGAGGCCGTCGAGACCTTAGAGTCCGCGTTGAAGGCGTAATTTAGAGAGGGACCGCGCGAAGGCTGAAAATGTGGATCAATATCCTGAGATAGTAATTATCATCTAATATATTCTTAAATAAGGGGTTTAAAGGCTTTAAAAACACAAATAAGCCCAATATACAATTTAAAACAAGGTCATTGGCCTAGAATTACTCTTAGTAAACTACATTCTCAGTCCGGTTTATCACTTCATAACCAATTTATCGTTTACAGGGCGGGTCTCACTAATGGACCGTAAGATACTTGCGGCTATCGTCGTTCTAGCCTCCATAGCCGCAGTCGAGGGAGTCTACATAGCACTGACGATGCAGGGACTGACGGGACGGTTCCCCGGATCCATCGACGTCATCTACGAAGAGTACAGCGAGCAGCTGAACGCCAACATCGAGCTCATCGAAGACCTGAATGAGCTGAAGATGGAGCACACCGCACTGACCAACGAACACGACAGGCTCCAGCAGACCTACGAAGATTTCATGGTGGAGAAGAACGAGACGGATGAGAACTACTCGGTGGTCCTGAACGACTTCACGGCCCTCGAGAGCGAGCACGGGGAGACCTCGGAAGAGCTGCTAGAGCTCCAGAGTGACTATGACAGCCTCTGGGACAACTACAGGGACAACCAAGCTGCCTTCGACTCGCTCGATGCGGATATGTTGAGCCTCGAGGCGGAGTATCAGGAGCATCGCGATAACTACCTGGGCATCGTGGGTGAGATCAACGCGCGGGCGGGGCTGGGAACCCTCAAGGGGCGCATGATTACCCCCGATGACGCGGCGGTTGTGAGCGCCACATTGGATGTCACGATCACTACGGCCGATGGGAAAACCGAGATGGTGAAGTGGAACGAGATCAGATCCCTCTACGACTGGGTTGAAGCAAACATCGCGTACACGTATGACTCCCCCCACCCCGTGCTCTCGGAGGATGCCTCGGTGAGCCCTCAGTGGGAAAGCGAGACATACAGGTACCCCAACGAGACGCTGGCCGAAGGACGCGGGGACGACGAAGACCAGGCCGTCCTCCTCGCAAGCATGCTGGAGGCATATGATGGGGAGACCGGCTACTGGGTTATCCGCGCCAGCTCTGACACATCGATGCGCTCAGCTGCAATGATAACTAGCGGTGGCAGGACAACGATCCTGGACCCGGAGAGCGGTTACTACACCGGGAAGGAGATAGGAAGCCTCCTCAAACATCCCGCCGAGTACACAGTCCCGAACTGGTTCAACGACTGGGGGGAGGCCAACATGAGGGTCACCAGCGTGTTCGACATGGACACCTGCGTGGAGTTCGTGAGCACCCAGGAGTTCTACGACTGGGTGAACGGACTCTAGCGAA
>CAYONH010000205.1:0-3681 GCA_964405275.1 uncultured Candidatus Bathyarchaeia archaeon
CCACACTCACCGCAGACCTCCTCTCCGACCTCGAGGTCCCTGATGAGCTTCGTGCTCCCACATTTTGAACAAAAATGGCGCCCATAATCCTGAGTTATGTTCTAGCCCTCCTGCGGGTTGACGAACTGGGTCATGAAGGAAGGGAGCATCTTCCTGACGGCGCGCGAGAACCTGCTCCTGTTGTCGGGCTCCTCGGTGTTGCACTCCTGCTTAGGTTTCATCGTGATGAAAATGGATCCACCTCGGTCCAGGTGTAGGAGTAACTCCTCAATATCGATCTCCTGAGCCTCCTTGATGGATATGTCGTCCACCTCCTCTCCTAGAAGAAAGACCACCAGCCTGGAGCCTTCCCAAGTCACGGTGGGCCAAAGGCTCTCCGTATTCTTGAAAATGAGAGTCCTCATATACCTCTACTTTCAGTACGTACTAAATATTCTAGATATCAATTATTGTGTAACAAGTGTTCGTGCATAGTGATTGTAACATCCGTTCGAACAATTTATAGTGATCGAGTACACACACGATACCGATAGGGCCTTGACCATGGAGAGGCTGAGCGAGAGGCTTCAGGGCTTCGGCTTCACAAAGGAGGAGGCGGAGGTCTACATCTTCCTCTCAGGGATGGGACCCTGCCCCGCGAGGGTGATCTCCAGAAGATTCGACACCAACCGGATGAAGACCTACAGGACATTGAAGGCACTGGAGGATAAAGGGCTCGTACAGCGCATCATGGGGAGACCTATGAGGTTCGTGGCCTCCCCATTGGGAGAGACCCTGAAGCAGCATATTGATGAACTCAAGTCGACGCTGTCCAGCCTCGAGAAAAGCGAGGCCGAGATACTGGACGAGTTTGGGAAGCTGTCCAACGGGATGCAGCCCCTGCTAGAAGAGCCTAGGTTCCGGTTTTTCCAGGGCAGACAGCAGATCTACGATCAGCTGGTCAAGATGTCTCAGCGCTCACTGAACGAGATCAACATAGTGACGACGGGAAACGACCTGAACCGTCTGGCCCTCATGGGGATAGATGATCGACTCCGAGCCATGGCGCAGGAGGGTAGAAGAGTACGTCTGCTCACTCAGGTGGACGGACCTGAGTTCGGAGATGTCAATTATTATGCGGACTTCGCAGAGGTACGCCACATTACTCTTCCGACCCCCATCCGGTTCCTGATAATCGACGATTCCGAGACGCTCACCACCGTCGCCATGGACGACTCCATGAGCATGACCACACAAGACGACACGGGGCTGTGGACCAACGCCCAGGGGTACGTGGCATCCATAAAAGTTTTCTTCGGAACCCTTTGGAGTTTGGCACCTGAGGCCGAGACTATCCTCGAGGCGGTGAGGACAGGTCAGCCTCCCCCGGAGATCAGCGTGATCAGGACCAGAGAAAAGTTCGACGAAATTTTTGAGAGGATGATCGATCAGAGCACCTCCACTATAGACATCATGATTAGACGGATCAAGGACCTCCCCGTCCCGTTAAAGAGGATTCAGGAGGCCCAAGAGAGAGGCATAGATATTCGGATCGTCACCCAGCTGGAGCACGAAGGCCTTGCTGAAATAAATGAGTTAGTCAAGTCAACTCACGTCGTGCACAGCACGACCTCGACAGACCTCTTCCTAGCGGTCATCGATGGAAGGGAGGCCTTGTTGAACATCCCTTCGTGGGAAGCGACGGGGCAGTCAGTATGGTCAAACATAGGCGTGTACGTGGAGACCATGAACCAGGTGTTCCTCGACTACTGGGGGAGGGGAGAGCCCGCCGAAGAGATGATTTCAAGGCGGGACTCCCAGCGGGGTTTCACTGAAGCATTGGAGCTCATAAAATCTTCGCTTATAGAATATGGCTGGGAGGTCGAGTCACCAGGACAGATCATGGGAGTCTCCGGTGTCAACTACAACTTCAATCTGGTGGCACGAAAAGGTTCACCGGAGATGATGTTCGGGATGGATCTACTCCTCGAGGAGAAAGCGTTTAACCATATAATCAGAATGAGCGCTCGAAAAATAGATCTGAAGCCCACGAAAATCCTAATTGCCTCTAAAAATCCCTTCGAAACTGGTGAGCAAGAAATCGCTGAACTATACGGTGTAGAGCTAGTATTCGAGTCAGATCTCATTAAAATGGCTGAAAAAATTAAAATCCAAGTTGAAAGAGAGACAAAATAGCGTAAATTCTCTAAAATTCGTAAAAATTTGAATCTAATACATGCGCTGAATCATAAACCAAAAGAATATATTGAAAGAACCGAATACGATTTTTTACTATGCTTATCAGCGAAGAAATATTTACCTACCTTCACACCATAAAACCTGCAAACCACATCATCCTTTTCTACGATACATTGGAAAGCAAGAGGAAAATTCTCACTAGTTTCCTGGCGGACGGAGCAGAGAAAGGAAGGGGGTTAATCTACATCTGCGCTGATGAGACCCCCGACCAGGTTCGTAGCGGACTGCGGGCAAACGATTTCGACGTTGACTCGGCTGAAGGGACAGGGAGCCTACTTATCCGGAACTACGACCAGTGGTACATCGACCAAGGCAAGGCTGAGCCCTTCAAGATCATCAACCGCTGGAAGAAAGCGTACCAGGGTTTCCATGAGAGGGAGATGGGTATGAGGGTAATGGGGGAGGTATCATGTTTCTTCGAGCAGGGGTTGGTGAGGGAGCTCCTAAGATACGAGTACGCCCTCCACAGGATACTCGACATACCGATGGAAGCGATCTGCGCCTACAACGTACAGACGATCGTCAACACGGGGTACACAGAGATGATAATGCCTCTGGTGAGGGCCCACGGTGGGGCCATCTTCACATCTCAATCGGGAAGCATGATAATGGAGCCGGAGAACGTTGAGGACGACGACATCGAGAAACTGCTGGACATCAAAATATAATCCAGAGGCTAACTGATTTTTAGATTTCATGAGCGCGCGCGCCTCAACCTAGAACTCGTCTTATCCATCATCGCCGCGATGCGGAAGAGAGAGTAAAATAAAATCATCTTTCACGCACAAGTTCTTGTTTTATTAGTTCTATCTCTCGTCGATTATCAACAACAGAAGTAAGTAGAATCAAGTCCACCGCTGCGCGCGCAGTTATCTTTTATCTTAGTCTGCAGAGAACCTCTTTGATTTGCGTGCCCGAGGTTCTGTTTTTTCATCTTCTTGAACGACGCCTGTACCTGAACCCGGTTAGTGCGAAGGCTATCCCCCCCATGACCAGGATCACCCCGATGAAGAGTAGGCTCTGGGGGCTCCCGAAGGGCATGATGAGGGAGAAGACGCTGGCGAGGGCCCAGACGACGAAGAGGACGACACCCAGGGCCATCAGCATGACCCCCTGTAGGACCTGACCCATGTCTATCTTTACAGGCAAGGCTGGGTTTTACTCCTCGATAAATATCCTGACGTAGCTGTCCCTTGACTTGACCTCTAGGAGCTCCGTCTCGCCGTGGTCGATGGCCTCCTTCATGAGCTCATCCAGGTTGAAGTCGTCCCAGTTGACATCCGCCCCCCAGACCTCCTCACGGGCCTCCCTGGGCATCATCCTCATCATGCGCGGAGCCCACTTCGCAAGGTAGGAGGGGATTGTCACCTCCACCTCAGGCTCACCGGATGGAGTATTTGACTCCCAGACCAAGATCTTAAGCTTAACCATACAGACACCCAG
>CAYONH010000206.1:0-3678 GCA_964405275.1 uncultured Candidatus Bathyarchaeia archaeon
AGCTGGTGAGCGATCTCCACGACGAGGAGAAGACCGAGGAGATCGTGGAGGAGCTGGTTAGCGGCAAGTACACCCACGACTTCCCGGTCACCGCCGAGGAGGCCTGCGAGCTCCTGGGGGAATGCGTCAACAGGGAGCTCCCCCGGGAGGTCTACAGCCTCATGAGCCTCTACAAGATGGAGAACCGCCCCAGGAGGCCCAGCGTCGAGTTCGTCCCCCTCTCCAGCGGGTAGCCCCCTATTCACCCATAGACTGAAATCGGTGATGCCTGCAATGAGATCAAACGCCATTCGGGGAATCCATGGATGCTGAACTCGGCGGAGATCAGGCGCCTCATCGAGGAGCAGCAGCTGGTCACGGACTTCATCGACCTCGACAAGCAGCTCCAGCCCTCGGGCTTCGACCTCTCCCTGGGGGAGGTCCAGGCCTTCGCCAGGAGCGGAAGCGTCGACTTCTCCAACGAGGAACGGGTCATCGCAGATTCACAGCCCCTCAGCCCCGACTACGACGGATGGTACTGGCTGCCTGCAGGCTCCTACACGGTCGTCTACAACGAGGCGGTGGCCATGCCCCTCGACGTCGTCGCCATCGCCAGGACCCGCTCCACCCTCCTCAGGAACGGGGCGACGGTGGAGACGGCGGTCTGGGACCCGGGGTACAAGGGGCGGAGCAGCTCCCTTCTGGTTGTAACCAACCCTGAGGGCATCCGACTTAAGAAGGATGCCCGGATCGCTCAGCTCGTCTTCTTCAGGGTGAAGGAGGTAGCGGAGGGCTACAGCGGCGTCTACCAGAACGAGCGCATGAAGAAGGCGTAGTGTATTTGCTATTAACCCATAATTAAGGGGTTTCTAATCAACCGCGTGCGCGTTTTGGCATCCCGTTTCTATTTGGGTAATGATGGTATCATAAGATAATGTTATCGGAGGGGTTTGGCGAGTTCTAGGGCTGTATGGTAGAGGAGGTTTGCGCCGTTTATGAGGTCTTGGTCACTTGTTTTTTCTTGGGGGCTGTGGCTTTTTCCGTTTATTGATGGGACGAATATCATGGCTGTGGGGCAGGTGTGGGTGAGGAATTGGGCGTCGTGTCCTGCTCCGCTGTGGATGCGTCTGTGGGTGTATCCAATTTGTTTTGTCTTGGTCTCTATGAGGTTGACGATTTCCTTGTTAAATCTAACTGGTTTGGCGTCTACTGTTTGTTTGAGGGTGTATTCTAGTCCATGTTTTTGTGCGGTTTGTTCTATGAGGTCCTTGACTTTTTGTTGGCCTAGTTCGTATAGCTCTTGCTCGTATTGGCGGTAGTCTACTGTGAAGAATGTGTGGCCAGGTATCACGTTTCTTACGTCGGGTTGTACGTGGAGTCTTCCCATGGTAGCCACTGAACCTGTGATGTTTTCCGCTGTTTCTCTGAGTCTGATGCAGGTTTCAGCTGTCGCTAGTAGTGCGTCTCGTCTGTGTGTTAGTGGTGTGGTTCCTGCGTGGTTTGGTTCTCCTATGTATGTTGCGTCCCACCATGCCATACCTTGGATGCCTTCTACGATGCCTATTTGGAGTTTTTCTGTGTCTAGGATGGGGCCTTGTTCTACGTGGAGTTCAAGATAGTAACCGGGTTTGATGGTATCTTTTCCGAGGTAGCCTATGCGGTTTAGTTCTTCTTTTACTGTGGTTCCTGTGTCGTCCTTGGCGTTCCATGCTTCTTCTACTTGTAGGGCTCCTGTTTGGACCATGCTTCCCATCATGTCGGGTTGGAATCTTGCTCCTTCCTCGTTGGTGAAGGCTGCGACCGTGATGGGTTTTTCTGTTTGTATGTTGTGGGTGTTGAGGGTTCTGATGGTTTCTAGCGCTGCAAGGACTCCTAGGGCCCCGTCGTAGATGCCTGCGTTTTTTACTGTGTCGATGTGGCTACCGAGGACTATGGGTGGGTGGTCTGTGGTGGCTTTTCTTGTGCCGTATATGTTGCCTATGTTATCTATCTTGATGTCGAGTGATGCCTCTTCTAGCCATTTTATGAGTTGGTCTCTTGCCTGTTTGTCGGTGTCTGTGAGGGCTAGGCGGGTTACTCCTTTGCCGTTTTTACCTATTTTGCCGAGTTGGTTGATGGTGTCGAGTAGTCTCCGCGGGTTTATGGATGGGTTCATTGGTTTTTTTGGGGGGTGGATGGTTAATAAGAGTAGAGTTTGAAATTGGTGAGTGTTGGCAGCGAGCGCGATTATCGAGGAGCCGTATCGTGACCATGTTCTGTCCAAACGATCTTGCCATCTTATAATGATTTGGAATTGAAGTCCACTATTCAGATGCATGTCGAACAGAGTCGTAGCTTGTCTGTGCCGGGTATAACATATCAATTTCAGATCTTGACCCGTACTCCGTATCATGGAACGTGGTCACCGCCCCATAACGGAGATATATTTACCTGATCAGTTTCTCCTCTGTGCGTCTCCCCTACCTGTCCCAATTGACGCACGAAGGGGCTGAGTAAGCCTCTCGTGGCCCTCGGGGAACCGGGGGCTACACCCCTTTCTCCTCAGTCTACCTTCCTGGCGGTCCTCATGGCCAGGACGAGGGCCCCGTGGAGGACGGCATCCGCGCCGAGAGGGGTGATCATTATCTCGGGGCGCCTGTTTATCAGGTGGTCGTCGATGTTCTCGACGATGGGGTCGAGGGTGAGTTCGGGGTTGTTGAGGGCGATGGAGCCTCCGATGGTGACGAGCTCGGGGTCGAAGACGTTGACCATGTCGGCTATTCCTATGGCGTTCACCGCCCCTATCCGCCTGACGATCTCCTGGGCGGCGGGGTCTCCCTCGCCCGCGGCCTTGTAGAGGCCCTCGGTCGTGATGTTCTCGCGGTCACCACCTGAAATGCTCACTAGGTGGCTGTCGTCTAGCTCCAGCTCTCCGATGAGGTGACGGGCGTAGTTGGGAATGTGGCTCCCCGAGCAGTAGGCCTCCCAGTGGCCCTTGCAGCCACAGCCGCAGATGAGGGGGGAGTTGGGGTCGATGGTGAGGTGGCCCACCTCGACGGCGTTCCCGTCCTTGCCTACGAGGAGGTTCCCGTCGACGATAGCCCCTCCCCCGAGCCCGGTGCTCAGGGTGACGTAGGCGAGGTTCTTGAGCCCCTTCCCGGCTCCGAAGACCTGCTCCCCCAGCACTGCGGCTGAGCAGTCGTTCAGCATCCCCACGGGTACCTTGTAGGCCTCGCTCAGGGGCTCGACGACGGAGATCCTCTCGAAGGGGAGGTTGGGAGTGTTGATGATGGTGCCCGTCTCCAGGTAGATGGGGCCGATGGAGCCGACGCCGATCGCGGAGAGCCTGACGTCGATGAGCTCCAGCATCTGGAGTATCTGGTCGGAGACCCCTTCCGGGCCGCTCTCCCTGTCCGTTCTCTCCGTGATCTTCTCCCTGAGGCCCTCGGCGTTCCCGTAGGAGACCCTGACGTTGGTGGCCCCGAGGTCGACGGCGGCGTAGAACCTGTCTCGATGCATATCAGGGATGAAAAAAGGGGAGGAAGTAAAAGAGGCTATTCCTCTGGGTCACTTCCACGTCTGTGTTCTACCAGACCTCTCTCAGCAGCCTCAGGCCGTTGCCGCCGATGATCTTGGCGATCTCCGTGTCCGAGTAGCCGTGCTTGATCATCCACCTGGCGACGTTCTGCATGCACTCGGAGGGGTTCTCCATGCCCCTGA
>CAYONH010000207.1:0-3669 GCA_964405275.1 uncultured Candidatus Bathyarchaeia archaeon
CTAGTTTGTAGGCGGCCTGCCTCACTGTTGCTTTGGCGCCCATCTCGATGATCTTCTTAAGTGTTGGTGTGATGGCGAATGGGTGTACCTCCAGGAATACTTCTTGGCTTGTACCTAACGTGTTTGCTAGCTTAGTTTCGTCAACAATGAGGATGTATCTCCTGCAGGAAGCCGCAACGATCTTCTCTCGGAGCATAGCCCCTCCGTGCCCCTTTATGGCATTTAAATTGGGGTCGATCTGGTCCGCGCCATCGATACCTAGGTCTAATTGAGGATATTCGTCGAGCGTTGTCAGAGGTATTCTTGCTTTTACGGCTTCCTGGATGGAATGGTAGCTTGTGGGTACTCCCTTGATGTCCCGTAGCTGCCCCGCTTCCAGTTTCTGTCCGATGATCTTTATTGCTTCAGCAGTTGTGGTGCCGCTCCCGATACCCAGGACCATGCCGCTTTCAATTTGGTCTACAGCCTGAGCCGCTGCCCTTTTCTTTGCCTCTTCTATCCAACTCATTTTCTATACCTCTGCACGCGTTTTACATACTAATTAAGAAGCTCAGACACCATGTCCTTCAATTCGCCTTCGAAGGGTTGTGGGTGCTTCACCTCTTGAGAAATGTTTTCAGAGTTATAAATAATATCCACCATTTCGCGCCCGCGAGCAGAATAAAGTCTCTGCCAACACCTGCACGTGTCACTCGGTAAGTGAATGGAAAACGTTAATCCCCCATCTGCGTATTTATCACCTGAACTTTATGGCCAAATTGATAATCACCGCCGCGGTGACCGGAGGGGAGCCGGTCTCAAGGGAGATGACTCCCTACGTCCCATGCTCTCCTGAGGAGATCGTCGAGGAGACTGTGAAGTGCTGGGAGGCAGGTGCCTCCATCGTCCACCTCCATGCCAAGGAGCCCGGGACGGGGAAGCCGGCACCCGACCCGAATCCCCTCCTGAAGCAGTACATAGACATGATCAGGGGTCGCTGTGACATCATCCTCAACGTGACGACGGGTGGAGGACGACGCGCGACGGCGGAGAAGCTGGACGAGATGATACTGGAGAGGTGCCAGCTGGGGCAGGAGATATCCTCGATGAACATGGGCTCCGTTAACTCCTGGACCCCGCCCCATCGGGGGACATTCATGAACCAGGTGCCGACCATCAAGCGCTGGGCTGGCTACATGAGGGACGCAGGGGTGAAGCCCGAGCTGGAGATCTACGACACCGGGATGATCAACACGGCGAAGATGCTTGCGGAGGAGGGGGTCTTCGAGGAGCCCCTTCACATCCAGTTCGTGATGATCGGCAGGACCGGGTTCTCGCCGACACCGAGGGCTTTGCTGTACTGCCTCAATGAGACGCCTGAGGACTGGACGTGGTCGGTCTGTGCCATGGGGAGGCATGAGCTGCCGATGGGGGCGTTGGCGATGACCCTGGGAGGCCACGTCCGGGTCGGCTTCGAGGACAACATCTACATCAGGCGAGGGGAGCTCGCTAAGAGCAACGCCCAGCTTGTGGAGCGGATCGTCACGATAGCCGAGGCGCTCAACATCGAGGTGGCGTCTCCCGATGAGGCGAGGAGCATCCTAAAACTGGGGAAAGGATAAACGCACGCAAGAAACGGGGCATGAGTTTAATGACAGATCTCTGGTATCCCCCCGAATCCCTCGTCGAGAACAGCAACGTGAAGAGATTCATGGATAGACACGGTCTCAACGATTACAGGGATCTAATCCAGAGATCAGTCGAGGACATAGAGTGGTTCTGGTCCGAGGCGGAGAAGGAGCTCGGGGTCGAATGGTTCCAGCCCTACTCAAAGGTGCTGGATACTTCAAGGGGCATCGAGTGGGCCAGGTGGTTCATCGACGGCAGGATGAACGTGGCTCACAACGCACTGGACAGACACGCCGCCTCCGACGCGAAGGATAGGGTCGCCTTCATTTGGGCCGGGGAGGACGGTGCCGTGGAGAGGTACACTTATGGGGAACTCCACGGGAAGGCGAACCGACTCGCCAACGCCCTCGAGGGCCTCGGAGTTGGTGAGGGGGATCCGGTCGCCCTACTACTGCCTATGATCCCGGAGACCATCGTCAGCCTCTACGCAATACTGAAGGTTGGGGCCATCGTGATGCCTATTTTCACGGGGCTCGGCTCCCCTGCCATCGCCACAAGGCTCGTGAGCTCAGGGGCCAAGGTTCTCATCACCGTCGACGGGACCCACAGGCGGGGGAGGGTGATCAGGATAAAGGAGGACCTTGACGAGGCCGCCAAAGGCGCCCCCCTGCTGGAGAAGGTCATCGTGGTGAAGAGGGCTGGCGTCGAGGTGCCCTGGACCGAGGGACGGGATATATGGTGGGATGATGCCTGCTCCGGTCAGCCAGCGGGTTACGACACCAAGCCTGTGGACCCGGAGCACCCCGCTCTCTTCCTGTATACCTCGGGGACAACGGGAAGGCCGAAGGGGGCGATCATCTCCCACGCCGGAGCCCTCCTCCAGAGCTCCAAGGAGATCCACTTCAACATGGACCTGAAGCCGGGGGATGTCCTCATGTGGATCACGGACATCGGCTGGATGATGGGGCCTTGGCAGATCATTGGCGCCCAGAACCTGGGGGGCACCCACGTCATATTCGAGGGCACCATCAACTACCCTGCGCCGGACCGGGTCTGGTCCATGGTGGAGGAGTTCGGGGTCACCCACCTCGGGGGCTCCGCCACCGCCTACAGGATGCTGAAGAGCCTCGGGGACGAGTGGGTGGAGGCCCACGATCTGGGCAGCCTCAGGGTGACGGGGAACACCGGGGAGCCCATCGATCCCGACACCTGGACCTGGTTGATGGAGGTCGTCGGGGAGGGTAGATGCCCCCTCATCAACCTCTCCGGGGGCACGGAGGTCTTTGGCTGCTTCCTCCTTCCTCTCCCGATAATGCCCTTGAAGCCCTCAACGCTTGGGGGTCCCGGCCTTGGCATGGCAATCGACGTCTTCGACGACGACGGCGAGCCGGTCAGAGAAGAGATAGGTTATCTGGTCTGCAAGAAGCCGGCGCCCTCCATGACCCGGGGCTTCTGGAACGAGCCGGAGAGGTATATCGAGACCTACTGGTCCAGGTGGCCCGGTGTCTGGTTTCACGGGGACTGGGCCTCAGTGGACGAGGACGGATACTGGTTCCTCCACGGGAGGACGGACGACGTGATCAAGGTCGCAGGGAAGAGGCTAGGCCCCGCCGAGGTGGAGTCCATCATCAACGAGCATAAATCTGTGCGGGAGTCCGCATGCATCGGTCTCCCCCACGATCTGAAGGGGGAGGTGCTGGCCTGCTTCGTCGCCCTGAATCCGGGTCGTCAGCCCAGCCTGGAGCTTGTGGAGGAGATCAGGGGGCTCATCGTGGCCTCGATGGGGAAGCCCTTCGCCCCCGAGGACGTGTTCCTCGTCAGGGATCTCCCGAGGAACCGAGCTGGGAAGATTATGAGGCGTATCGTCAAGGCCATCATGATGGGAAGCGAGCCTGAGGACGTATCCGTGGTTGAGAACCGTGAGTCGCTGGACGAGATCAGAGCAACGCGCGAGCACAAGCGTTATCACGTCTAGTAAACTTTCTACAAATGTGGTTAATGTGTCTGAACCAGGTTTCTCCAACATCTTCGGCAGAGGCTCAGAGGACCTCCACAAGATCG
>CAYONH010000208.1:0-3653 GCA_964405275.1 uncultured Candidatus Bathyarchaeia archaeon
GATGAGCGAGTGGGGCGTTGACAGTGAAATTTTTAAATGGATTCCGCTCGGTTTTCCTATTATCCGTGCTGATGGCTGATGTGGTCCTGTGTGGCGCCTCGATGGCAGCAGATCTGGACTATGATGCCATGATCGAGAGCGCGGACTTCATCGTAGTAGGCGACGTGACGAGGGTTCACAATGACACTTACACGTACGTGTCGATAGCGATCAGCGAGTTCGTGACGAACCCTCAGAACATGTCCCAGGTAACCATCACCATCGGTGGAGAGGTATATGACGGAGTGGGATGCACGGGCGATACCCCCCATGACCTGTTCTATGTCGGGGAGAGGGTGCTCGTATTCGTCAAGAAGGTTGGCCCGTACTATCGCGTGCTGAATGGCGAGGCTGGCAAGTACAGTGTTCGAGAGGGGGCTCCTAATGTTGGATTGACGCTTAAGACGGTTATCGATAATTGGAGTACACCCGTTGATTTCCATCCTGGACTGGCATTCAACGAATCCATGCAGGGTCTAGTATCATCTGGGGGCACTGTAGATGAGATTCTAACTGTAGGTGCTGCCGTTCTCCTCTTCATCTTGCTCTTAACGTATCTGAGATGGAGGGAGAAGATTTAGTACGAGGTAGCGGTTCTGGGGGGAAATACGCCACATACATTCTCGTCGTGGCGTTAACGTTGGGGTTATTCGTTGCGATGCGGTTTTTCCTGTTTACTCCCTCCGGTTTCCCGGTATCCGTGAGGCTGAACAGGGACACGTTCAGCGTCAACGATAGGGCCGAACTTATCTACACTAACAGGGGCTCAAAGGAGGTGACATACGGCAGCCCGTATGAATTCGAGAGACTGGACGGCGAGGAATGGGTCGAGGTGTCCCCCTATCCATCACCCTCCGCTTGGGCGCCAACGCTTAGTAGTTTGCCCCCTTGGATGCAGAGACGACAAAAGATCAAGATAGACACACTGGGACCAGGATACTACAGGGTGCACAAGAAAATGAACATCGAGGCTGGCGAGGTCACGTTCATAGTAGAGTTCGAGATCCACGAGGGGGAGTGAGGAGGATGAAGTTTACGGGCAGGGAGCTGAGCGTCGGCGTCATAGTGCTGGCCTTCATAGGCGGAGCCTACGTGCTATCCCAGTACACTGGGGAGAGGGGCAGGATGATACGCATCGGGTACGCATTCTTCACCGAGGAGGGGAGGCGGGTGGGGAGGGTTCTCTCCGTCAAACAGGAAGAGGTAACACCCAACTTCGCGTACAACTACAGCCTCAAGTTCGATAGGCCCGACCTCGTGGGCGACAGACTGTGCTGGTTAGTGAGGTTCGAGCAGTGGGGGAGACCCGGACACTATATCGAGGTCTGGATAGACGCCTCTGACCACCTCGTGGTCGGGGGAGGGGAGTGTAGATGAACAATGGATGAAACTATTGAAAATGACGCCTGGGAGTGTGAGATTGTATGACCCATACAGGATCGAACAATTGGAATAGAAAAATATTGACTCTTGCCCTGATAATATTTTTCTTAGCTTCGTTGTGTCTTTTCCAATATTACAGTTTGAGGCAGACACGTTCAACCCTGAGTGACTATCAGGAAGAACTCAACGTGGTTACCGGCATCGTATTGAGTCTTAGATCCGTCGAGTACGACGTCGTGGGGGGCGGTGCGAGCTACATAGGCCTCCTAAGGTTGACCTCTGAGGACGCTGTAAACCATGTAGAAATCGGGGAGATATCGGAATATCGTATGAGCCTCGATTCATACGTGGAGTTAAATGTTGGAAACCTGCTTTTAGGCAAGTCTACTACGGGAGACCCTCCGACGATCCATGTTCAGTCTATTCATCCATTCTTTCTTCCTAAAATGTTAAACGCAGGCGAATACGTGGACTTCGACTGGCTAGAACTCAATACTGTAGGGCCTTCGCTGGGTCTTAGCCTGCAAAATCTTGGGGAGAAGGACATCACATCGATTAGAGTGGAGGTTAACGGCACGTTTATACCATTTTTAATGGGAGTTGACAAGCTGCACCCCGTCAAACCTGCAGGGTACCTCGGGGGCTCAGTTCCCACAAGCTGGTTCGACCCTTCACTGAATAGAACCGTTGGCTTCAAACCTGAACGAGGTGAGACATATCCTGTGGTCATCAAGCTGACGCTGGACGACGGAACCCTCACATACGGGTCAAAGACGGTGAAGACCTACAACTTCTCTGTGCCAACGGATTCCGGGTACTCAATAGAAACGATGGTATTTACGGAGTCAGCATTAGATATACGATCAGCCTCTCTTTTCTCAGATGGCGGAGAGGATTTCATCTCCCTCGTCTTGAAGAATGAATACATTGAAGAACTGACGAATATCGTTGTCTTTGTCGACAATGTGTCCATCGCGAATGTAAAAACACAACTAAGAGTGGGGGAGTATCTGAATATCTCAATGAAGATTCCATTTGACATCTATAGCGGCACACGGCACAACGTAGTCGTGCAAGCTTTCACGGCTCAGGAATACATATCGGAAGTCTCGGAAAACGTCTTATGTGTTAGAAAGTGACTCAGGTATCGCAGGGGTAACCATTGGCTCGCGCGCGCGACGCCGTGGAGTTCCTGGTGGTCGGAGGAGAGGAGTGTAGATGAAGGCGACGGGTAGGACGATCAGCCTTGTAGTGCTAACGTTAGCATTCGCTCTGGGCGTCTATGTCAACACGCAATCTATGAGAGTCGTGAACGAGATGGATTACAGTGCAGTCGGCATCCCGCTTTGGAAGGGCCCCCCGGGAGATGTGCCCGAAAGATATCGCGTCCATCTCATATTAACGGGAAGGCTCGCCTCTGTGGAGTATCCCGATTGGGGCTACGGCCCCGAAGCCTCTTCACATTACTCGGAAGCTATGGTCTTCGAGACTAAGGACTCATATACGACAGTTCCGAAGGAGGTCTACCTCTGGGATGGCAGTGGCAGCATCGGGGTGATTCCCACCAGCAGCGCTGGGGGTTTCTACGTTGGAGACACGATCTCTGCGAAGTGGTTTCAGGCACTCTTTGAAGGGTGGATCATAGAGGTTGAGGGCTACGCCTTCGATGTGAAGCAGGAGGGGAGGAGGCTCACCTTATTCGAAGTGATAAAGCTGGTTTCCACACAGAAGAGTGAAGCCCTATACATGTACGGTGAGGTGCATGCTTCCTCGAAGTCAGGCGGCGTCGTATGTGGTGGAGTCATACCGTCTCTCCCCGTGAGGTTCGAGGTTGGGCGGACCTACAGAGACGTCTACTGGACTGACAGGGAGTATTATTATTGGCTATGGATGGATGCAGGGGAGACGATCAGATACATTTTCGAATGCGACAGGCCGGTCAGCTTCAGTCTGATGTACTCCAACTGCACCTGGTTCATGGATTGGAGCCCAGACCGTGTACTGGTCGAGGAGCCGTCGATTACGACGCAGAACGCGTACCTCACGGCTGAGTGGGACGGATTCTACGTATTCGGATTCGAGGGCGGCGACCCGGCTTCAAGGGTGGCGTTCAACGCCCTCCGCAGGACGGGGGAAGCCGTCCTCATGCCCGCGTGGATACTGGGAGGCAGGACCGGTGGAGGCTCAGGTATACGCATCCCTGTGAACTGGTCCGACCTGTCGCAGTTCCC
>CAYONH010000209.1:0-1067 GCA_964405275.1 uncultured Candidatus Bathyarchaeia archaeon
GCTCTACGAGAGTACTACTCCTTCCTCTCGTAGTCCATGTAGGTGGTATCCCTCTCGGCGGGGGCCCATGCCTCGAGCATCTTCAGCCCATCCTCACCCGTGCCCACCACGCCGTGGACGTCTCCGGGGGACAGGTAGGCGACCGTCTCGGGCCCCAGGACGTGCTCCTCCCCGTTAAGGTGGACGATGGCCGTGCCCTCCAGAATCACGTAGATGCTCTCCCGTTCGTCGTGGTAGTGGACCTGATCGAACCGGAGGTTCGGCTTGAAGGCGTATATCACCACCCTCATCTTCTCGGCTCCGAGCCCGGCGTTCATGAGCCAGTGCATCGTCCGGGTCCCGGGGTCCTCCACCCTCTCCGCCTCCTCCAGCTTGAATATCTTCGACAGTGGGTCCACCTCCGCTTACTGTGATATACCGGGGGCTCCACAGATATGTGTCTTCTTTTCCCGTCCGCCGCATGAGGTGGGGGTTTATAGAACGGGAAGGCTGAACACTCCCTGATACGTTATGAAGAGATCATTGGGAGCGGGGACCCTCGCCGTCCCCTCGCCGGTCTGGGTCGTGGGCAGCTACGATGCCGAGGGGAAGCCCAACGTGATGACCGCTGCGTGGGGAGGCATCTGCTGCTCGAGGCCCCCCTGCATCTACGTCAGCCTCAGGGAGGCGACCTACAGCCACGGCAACATAATGAGCCGGAGGGCGTTCACGGTCAGCGTCCCGGGGGAGGGGAACTGGAGGGAGGCTGACTATTTCGGCGTCGCCTCCGGGAGGGACACCGACAAGTTCGAGGACACATCCCTCACCCCTGTCCGGAGCGAGAAGGTGGACGCCCCCTACGTCGGGGAGTATCCCCTCGTCCTGGAGTGCACCGTGAAGGAGGTCGTCGAGCTGGGGCTCCACACCATGTTCGTGGGGGAGATCGTCGACGTCAAGGCTGACGAGGACGTCCTCACCGACGGGAGGCCGGACATCCAGAAGGTCAGGCCCTTCCTCTACGGCACTGGGGACAGGGGGTACCACGGCGTGGGACCCCGGATCGGTGACGCCCACACCAACAGGACGCC
>CAYONH010000209.1:1167-3521 GCA_964405275.1 uncultured Candidatus Bathyarchaeia archaeon
ACGTGACCACCTACGGGAGGCTCGCCCGCCACCTGGGGGCACCGCGTGCATCTAGGGCTGCGGGCAGGGCGTTGGCGACCAACCCGTTTCCCATTGTCATCCCGTGCCACAGGGCGGTCAGATCCGACGGCAGCCTTGGCGGCTATCAGGGGGGCGTGGAGATGAAGGCGAGGCTCCTGGAGATGGAGGGGGTTCAGGTGGAGCGGGGAAGGGTGCTGATGAACCGGGTGTTCTACTAGGCGCCCATGGTCAGTCCTGCAGTGAACGGGTCGCGAGTATTTTTATACCACCTTCCATGATGAGAGGACAAATCGGCGGAATCAAGATGGGAATAGACGAAGAGTTTAACGAGTACTACAAGATCGACCCCAACTACAAGAGGTACGACTCGAGGGCTTACTACGAATTGCGCCGGGCGAAGATGACGGAGGAGGAGGTCCGGAAGCCGCGGCCCAGGTACAACAGTCTGGAGGGGATGGCCGACAGGATGAGGAAGAACCTCCCGGGCTACTCTATCGTGGACTACGCCTTCAAGGACGCGGCGGGGACCTGCGAGACCGCCCCGGATGGTTCCTCTGGGATGAACACGGGATACTACTCCTGGAGCTCCCTGGGCCACGGGAGGAAGCCCCCATCGATCCCCAAGTGGGACGCGCCCCCGGAGGAGGTCAACAAGGTGATGACAAAGGCGGCCAAGTACTACGGGGCGTGCGACGTCGGCTTCTGCGAGATGGACAAGCGCTGGGTCTACGCGACTTCGGGGGACCGGGATATCGTCTTCGAGGACGTCGAGCAGGGGTACATCACCGACGAGAAGGCTGTCATCCCCGAGAGCCACAAGTGGGTCATCGTCATCCTCGTCCCCATGGAGTACACCGAGAACAGCTACGCCCCCACACCGTTGGAGGTGACCAGCAACATGGGCTACAGCAGGATGCACTTCACCGCAGGGACCCTCGCGGAGATGATCAGGGGCCTCGGCTACCACGCCATCCCGTGCGGAAACGACACCGCGTTCAGCGTCCCCCTGGCTATCAAGGCGGGGCTGGGCCACCTGAGCAGGAACGGGAGGCTGATCAACTGGAAATACGGGCAGCTGACGCGGATCTGCAAGATCTTCACGGACCTCCCCGTCAAGCCGGCCGAGCACATGGCGCCCAAGGGGATCGTGGAGTTCTGCGACGTCTGCGAGAAGTGCTCCCAGCTCTGCCCCAGCGGCTCCGTCCCGAAGGGGCCCCGGACGATGTTCAACGCGAAGTACCCTGACATGAACCCCGGTGCATTGAAGTGGTATAACGACGAGGCCTCCTGCTCGGACTACTGGAGCGAGGTGGGGACGGGGTGCTCCATCTGCCTCAGGTGCTGCAACTTCAGCAAGGCTCAGGGGCTCTCCCACGACGTAGTGAAGTGGTTTGTCAGGAACGTCCCCCAGCTCAACAGGTTCTGGGTCTGGTCCGACGACCTCATGGGATACGGGAAGATCTCCAACCCCAGGGAGTACTGGAACATACCCATCGAGAAGCACAAGAACTAATCCCCCCCTACTTTTCCACCCACAACCTTCGCGCGATACCGTTTTCTACTAGCTACTTCGATGATGAAGTGATGGCCATGAAGATCATCGTCGAGAATACCTCATTCATGAGCGATGGACACGCCCTCCTCGGGAGGGTATACAGGCCCGATTCTCCGGGGAGGTACCCCGCTGTGGCCCTCTGCCACGGGTTCCCCGGGGACGAGAGGAACACCGACCTGGCGGAGGAGATGGCCTTCAACGGGACGGTCTTCCTCATCTTCTACTACCGGGGAGCATGGGGGAGCGAGGGGGAGTACAGCTTCAGATGGCTTGAGGTCTCGGCGCGCGACGCCTTGAGGCACCTGAAGGGGCTCCCATACGTGGACCCCGACAGGGTCGGCGTCATCGGCTACTCCCTGGGGACGCTGCCCGCTGTGGTGACCATGGGGGAGGGCCTCGTCAAATCCGGGGTCTTCATGTCTCCCTTCGCCGACTACGGAATGCTGGCCCCAGACGAGGTGGTCGACTACGTGGCGTCTGTCAACTTCGAGTCCGGTAGGGGGAAGCTGAACGCCCCCGGCGTCGAGAGCTTCAGGGAAGACATCGTCTGGGTGCGTGAGGAGCGGAACATACTCGCTCTCATCAAGGGAGTTGAAGTTCCCGTCCTGTTCGTCGTCGGCTCCGCCGACAAATTACTTCCACCGGAGCACAGTGAGGCACTGTACGAGGCCGCCAACGAGCCGAAGAAGCGGGTCGTCATCGAGGGCGCCAACCACCTCTACTCCGATCACAGGATCCCCCTGATGCAGACCGTCATGGCCTGGTTCAGGGAGCACCT
>CAYONH010000210.1:0-3474 GCA_964405275.1 uncultured Candidatus Bathyarchaeia archaeon
TCATCATCGCGCTCATCGGGGGTATTGCTTTGTTCGCAGCCTCACTCTACGTCTCCACCATGGGCTTCAGGCTCCCGGACCCTGTGATGGGGATGACAGGGGTCTCCTTATTCCACTCCGGGCTTAATCTACTCCTGGGTTACACAGCGTTGCTCGTAGGGAGGAGAAGGCTCCTCGCGATGGAGTGAGGAATCTCCGCCTGAAGGTGAAAATATCTGTTCCCCGGGGGAGAGACTGTGACAGTTATCATATACTAGAATCGCAGCGCTAGGAATGGGCTTTTACTTCACTTGGCCTCTGAGGCATCTACAACCTTGAGCAGCTCTGAGCCCAGCTCCGTCAGCTCGAACTTGGACCCGAACCTCCTGAGGATCCCGTGCTCGCAGAGCCTTCTCCTCGTCCCCTGGGGCACCGAGTCCACGATGACCCCGTTCCTCCTTAAGCTCAGCAGGGAGTTCCGGTAGTAGTGGAGCATGTTGCTGACGCTCCTGTCCATCGCCCACTTCTCCACATCAGGGGCTTGCTGTTCCATATTGTTCAGGATTTCAGAGGTAATCTATATCAATAATATGGATTTGAGGTGCATCACCCGGTTCTCCATGGGACTCAACAGAGATTATAGAAGTGACAGGGGCGGGATTTGAATCCCCGCACTCTTTCCTTCTAAGACTCGAATCCCCATGGATGCTATCTGTAGGAGGCTGTCGAAAAAAAGATATTATTACGGCTCCTACAGCACCTTCTCCAGCAGTCTCTCCGCGCGTGCGGTGTTGAAGACCCCGCACTCGCAGCACCTGCCCATGACCTTCGCCGCCTCGGCGGGGGTCAGCCTCCGCATCTTCACGTAGTCCATCATCTTGTGGATGAGGTTGAAGGAGACCAGGCCGTGGCCGCAGAGAGAGTTTATGGTGAGCACGTCCCTCTCGGGGAGCAGGTCGGAGGCCCCCCAGAAGCCGAGGGACTGCTCGACGCTGTGCCGCTCGATCCCGCCGGCATGGCAGCACTCCTGGACCCCGTCGAGGAGCCCGCTGACGTTTATGGAGATCCCGAGGTCCGCCTCGATGAGCTCCGCGATCACCTTCTTCAGCGTGTCGACGTCCGTGAAGACCGCGCCGGAGGTCGCGCCGTCCTTCAGGTTGGCGATCAGGTCAGGAAAGGCCACGTCGTCCTGCAGGACGGACCCCCACTTGCTGCTCCCGATGTTCACGGGGCCGTGCCTCTGACATATGCGGAGGAATTCGTGGATCTTGGGCGCCGACCCGTCCCGGGTGATGCCCCTCGCCAGGGAGACGAAGATGACGTAGTCCCCCTTGAGGTCCTCCTCGGATCCCTGCCGGTGCAGAGTGTTGGTCATCGGGCAGCCTCCTGGAAGAGGGGCCGCCCAAGCCCTAGGTTGGTCTTACCGTTCGGTGACAGGGTGTAGCCGGCCTCCTCGACCCACCTCTGGTGGGGGACGGAGCCGTCGGGGAGGCACCTGGAGGCGACGCCGACGCTGAAGACGGTGTCGATCTCCGTCTGGACGGCTTGGAGGGCGCTGAGGTACTCGGGGATCCTCTCCAGCCTGGTCTTGGCCTCGATTATCGCCGAGAGAACCTTCTCGTCGAGGATCTCCTCCCTCATCTTCCCGGTCCCGGTGTCCTCCATGAGCTGGGTCACCGGGTTGAAGGGCTCGAACTCGCCCCCCAGGGGGGCCAGGGCCATGGCCACCGTCTCGACGTCCCGGAAGTGGGCTCCAGTCCCGGGGCGGCCCAGCTCCACGACGATCCCCGCCTCTCCGTGACCGAGCCGTCCGGTGACGTCGTTGGTCTTGATCTCCTCGGTGCCCCGGCCTCCCACCCCCGTCCCTTTGTGGACCACGGTGGGGTCGCTGAAGTCGGCCCGGAGGCTCCGGGGGTACTCCAGCTCGGGGGGCTCCAGGGCTCCCGTGGGGCAGACGTCCACCGGGGCCATGTACTGGAGCTGGAAGGCGGAGAGGACCCCGCGCACGGCCCCCACGAGGGATGCGGCGTACCCCTCGTCCCTCAGCACCCTGTAGCAGGTGGAGCACTCGACGCACTCGTCCTGGTCGACGACGGATACCCCGTTCGCGTTCAGCGATATGGCCCCCATGGGGCAGACGGCGTGGCAGTTGCCGCAGCCGACACATTTACTCTCGTTTATCTCCATGACTAATCTCTCCTGGCATCCCTCGCAGACGAGTCGGACGCTCCTTTCAAGAAGTGCTCATTAGGTGTAAAAGACATTTACTCGTAAACCTCTTTAGGGCGAGAGCTATCGATGCTCAAGCGAATCCCTGGGAACCGCCATCACGAGGCAGCCATATCACGGAGGCGCACTGGGATCGAGGGTGAATCCACGCTATCAAGCACCAGCGTTGAAGGGGTAGATCTAGGTGTATCGTCTCCAACTGGGTGAAAAAACGGCTTCAGGATACATAGTTCCATGCCCGGGCCATATATTTCATCATGTGAATTGTAGGATTGACGCAAGAGCGAACTCGATGACCATTCTTACGCTGTCGGCTCTCTGCGTTACATCGAAGAGCTCACCTGACATGTTGTTGAGGGCGTGGAATAGGACCGCCGAGGGCAGGCTGTTTCCGTTCCTGACGTAGACCCAGGTGTAAATGGCCGTACGAGGTATGATCTGAAATAGGTACCTCCAGAAAGTCAGCGTGCCGAACCCGAGGCCGTGCTGCCAGGTGCCAGGTATGATGAAGAGGGGCACATGCCAGGCAGCCCAGACAAACCCCAGGATCAGGGAAGATGCCAAGGCCGACCGGGCTTTGAGCAGTCTGGGCAGGGCGTAGCCCCTCCACCCCATCTCCTCGATGACGGCTACCACGAGGAGGAAGGCCATCCACGGCACGATGCCGGAGAGCGTGAGGTCAGCAGCCAGCAGACCGGAGGGGGGATTCTCCGTGATGACCACCGAGGCGAGGTTGGGGATCACCGAGAGTCCGACCACAAGCGCCAGGCGCCCAGCGCCCGTCGACCTGAAGTCTAAGGCATACTTCACATGGGACACCGCTTTCTTGACTCCCCCCTCCCTGAAGAGGAGGAGAAGAGCGCCGACGCTGGGCCCCAGCCCCCCAAGCACGTAAAGGAGGCCCACGATGGGGGAACCAAGGTCCCCGCCCAGGGCAACAGCTGCAAGCCAGAGCCCCCACGAGTACGCGAGGGTAAGTGCAAAGAAGTTCCAGGGCAACGACGATCAGTGAAAATCCACGGGGTCCCCATTTAATTGTATCCCAGAAGAACTCAAAGAAAATAAAAAGGACCCCTCCCCACAGGCGACTATGCGCGGAGAAGAATATGATACGTACCGGGGGCGAGATACGTACCTCCCCCTTTTTTAATGTGTCAGGTACTTCCGAATCAAATCCACTGTGAGCTGTACAATGTGCTCATTAGTCAACTTCAGCTGCCCAAGGACGATCCTCTCCAGATTTATCCGATCTATCATCCCCAGAAT
>CAYONH010000211.1:0-3473 GCA_964405275.1 uncultured Candidatus Bathyarchaeia archaeon
TACAAGTCTAGTATCCTTGCTCTGTCTTCATGAACTCCCTGAGCAGGGTTGTGGCGAAACCGCCCTTGGGAAGCATGAACGAAAGCTGGACCCCCCGGGGGGCCTCGGTCACCTCGATCCTGGGCGTCAGCCTACCAAAACGACGGGTGCCGGTGACCTTCATGCGCCTAAACGTCTCCAGGGGCATCTCAGACTCCTCAAGTATCTCGGCTTCGAGGGCGGCTGCCTCGCCCAGCGGCTTGGACATCTGGTACCCGTATATGGGAGCCGTGAAACTGATCTCCTGGGCTTCGTACCGGGGCTGCTCGGTCAAGGGGTCATTCACCCAGAATATGCCGCCCGTCTCATGCTTCTTCGCTATGTCGCCCAGCAGCAGCCTGTCGAAGAGGCCGCGCCTCATCCTCTCAGCCAGGTACCTGTTGCAGAGGTAGCTCAGGTACCCTGCGACCAGGAGCTTGCTGAGCCACCTGTCGGTGAACGTCTTCTGCCCCTGAAGTATCGCCCAACCCTGACGCACTTTCTCGCCGTGTTTCCCGATCCTCTGCTCGCCGTAGTAGTTTGGCAACCCTTTCAGGTGGATCATTTCGGCTATCCTCCTCGACCTCTCTGCGGCCTGGCTCGTGGGCATGCGTATGTCGGTGATCGTTATTTTGAACCTGTTACCTATGTGGTGACCCGTCCTGAGCTTGTTGCCGTGGAACTTGGCCCAGTTCACCTTGATGTTTAGGCTGCCCTTGATGAGCTCCAACGTGTCGTCGGGCCGCACGTCGTTCTTCTCGAAGAGTATGCTAAACGTCTGCGTGGTCACGGCGTACTTGTCTTTGAGCCCCGCGGTGCCTATGTTCATGGGTCTGAGGTTGAAGAGGTCTGCCAGCTGGAGCTGCACGGCCCGGGTGGTCTGATTCCTCTTTGTTATGTTGACGTAGAGGTGGCTCCCGTAGCCCGAGGGCTCGTAGAGGGCAACCTCTTCGACCATGAAATCCTCGGGGCGTGCCCTGATCCTGCCCCCTATGCCCTCTAGATCCGCGGTGAGGTATGGGGTGGACAGGTCGAGGGGCGGCGGCTTGGTCATTCTGTGATGTATCCCGCCTTGGTTATTGAAGGGTTCGAAAAAAGGTTGACCCATCCAGGGGGCATGTCTATAGTAGTTTTTTAGCTGTGCAGAGGAGACCATGGAGAGCACCATCGTTGCGAAAGGAGTCTTCTCGGAACAGAGGTCCCAACGAGGACCATCCTCGATACGGAGTGTTCTCTTTCGCTGATTAATTGGGTGAGGGTAGGGGAAAAAGCGGGGAAAATTACCCCAAAACCCCTTCCTCGCGATGTATTGCTGTGTGGTGGGTTAAATGGGTTGTGAATAAAGTTGGGAAGAGCGTGAATGCACGTACCTCAAAAACGGTCGTTTTGAGGGGCATAGTCATCCAGTTAATGTCTGAGAATGCGGGGATTGGGTTCGAACCCCACTACAAGTGGTGATATCACCCCGTCTTTATCGAATATTTTATCCTCGCTTCCTCGTATTCGTGATTATGGCTAATGTCTTGATTGTATACGACAGTATCACAGGTAATGTTGAAGCGATGGCTAATGCAGTCAGTGAAGGAGTGATTGAAAGCGGGGGAAAGACCACCATACGCAAGACGGACGAGGTGAAAATTGATGAACTCGCCTCATTTGACGCGTATGCGTTCGGCTCTCCCACTCATTGTGGAACGATGAGTGCCAAGATGAATGATTTCTTCAACAACAAACTGCACAGACATTGGGGAAAACTGGGTTACAAGGTGGCAGTGGCGTTTACATCATCGGGAGGGCTCGGGGGAGGAAACGAGATCACCCTCATGTCCTTATTATCCGTAATCTTGAACTTTGGGATGATCACGTTTGGTGTCCCGGATTATGTCTCGGAGAATGTGACTTTACACTATGGGGCCGTCTCAATTCAAAGGCCAAGTGAGGATGGTTTGAATGCGTGCAGGTTGCTGGGTCGAAAACTTGTAGAGCACACCAGGATAATAAAAAAAGGAATAAAACCCTAAACCATAATTTTATCCTCACTTCACCGCAATTTTAACATAGACTACAGATGGATGGGCCTCATCTGAGGCGATGAGCGTCATCATCGATTGATAGACTTATGTATTATCAATTACGATCAGTCCATGAGACGATTAAAGTGGGTATGCGTAGTGCTAAGAAGAAACCTTTGACCAAGAAGGAAAGAGCAGAAAAAAGGAAAAAGCGTAAAGAGAAACGAGCAGCGAAGTGAAATATCCCCTTGCGGTCACACAGCGCTTCAACGCGAGAGGTCTGCCTCTTTTTCTCAAAGATTTAATTTACATCGGTAATGGCCGCCGTATTTGTTATCGTCGAGACGTTCCGCGCTCTGCTCAACGAAGGACGCTTTCCATCAAGTAGAGACTGCGATTATACTAGAAAAATCGGGGTTATAGGTTGAACCCCGCTAGTCTCCTGACCTAGGATTGGGTCGAACCCTGCTGCCAGGGGTGATGTCACCCGACGCTTTCCTTCTTTTAACGCAAGCCGTAGACTTATCTGAGCGCCCAGCAGACAAGAATCTATGAGGAACGTCTATGTTGTTACCCATGCGCAGTCTCTCCATCATATCGAAAGGAGAGTTGGTGGGTGGTATGATACGTCTCTGACTGACCTCGGAAGAAAACAGGCAGAAAAAACCGGGCTATTCCTAAAATCAGCCGTCGACTCAACGGATGTCCGTTTGTTCTCATCCGATCTGAAACGTGCAGCGGAAACAGCGGAGATCATAGGTAAACGCCTCCAAAGGCCAGTCACGCTGGACTCGAGGCTGAGGGAAATGAGCTATGGGGACGCAGAAGGAAGACCCCAAAGCTGGTTCAAAGATCAGATCAGGCCTCAGCCCACAGACGGTAACAGGCTTGACCACAGAGTCTACACCGGCGCTGAGAGTCGGATTGAGGTCGCGGAGAGAGTCAGCTCGGCGTTGACCGATGCCCTCGAAAAGGGTGCTCGGGACACGGTGATAGTATCCCACGGGTTTGCCTCCACTTTCCTGATCATGGCTTGGATGAAGGTCCCGGCGGATCACGTGGATTACTGCAACCTTCCTGCGAAACCCGGAAGCGTTACAATGCTACACGAGGACGACCTGTTTGGCAACCGCTCGGTAACCTATCTATGCCACACAGCCCACCTCGAAACCTAGATCAGTTGTATCTGGTCATTCGATGACCCTGCATAATAATCGAAAGAAGAAAACCCAGCAGATTGATGCGGGGGGTAGATTTGAACTACCAACCTTGGGAGCTATTTCGGAATCTGAGTGGTTTCACGTATAAGATGTCAGCTAGCTGATGGTTTATCACCGAATACAGCCATCATGTACACGCGGGACAGCGCGTCACCCATCTATCAGCTCGTGGCGTCGACAGGTCCAAGTAGTATCTTTTCTCGGTCCTTCTCAATATTCTTGA
>CAYONH010000212.1:0-3456 GCA_964405275.1 uncultured Candidatus Bathyarchaeia archaeon
GTTCGACGTCGAGCCCAACAAGCTGCTCCTCAACCTCGTCAGGGACGAGCTGTACCTGACGGGCACCAAGTACGGATGCGGCATCGGCGAGTGCGGGGCCTGCACGGTCCACCTCGATGGAGAGGCCGTGCTGGCCTGCATGGTGCTAGCCGTGGACGCCGACGGGAGGAGTGTCACGACCATCGAGGGCGTCGCAGACGGCGACAGGCTCGACCCCGTACAGGAGGCCTACATCGAGGAGGGAGCCATTCAGTGTGGCTTCTGCACCCCCGGATTTATCATGTCCACGAAGGCCCTCCTCAAGGAGAACCCGGATCCCTCCGAGGGGGAGATCAGGGAGTACCTCAAGGGGAACTACTGCCGCTGCACCGGCTACGTGAACATCATCAAGGCCGTGCAGTCCGCCGCCAAGAAGATGCAGGGCTAGGTGCCAAACATGAGGCTGGCGGCCGTAGTCCTCGCTGCGGGAATGTCCAGCCGGATGGGTGCCAACAAGCTCCTGCTGAGGGTCGGCGACCGGAGGGTCATCGAGCACATCCTTTTCTCTCTCAAGCCTATGGAGACCACAGTTGTCACGGGTCACAAGCCAGAGGATATCAGGGATATCGCTGAGTCTCTCGGAGTGAAGATCGTCCATAACACGGACTACGAGGAGGGCATGACCACAAGCTTCCAGGCGGGGCTCAGGGCCCTGGACCCCGAGGTAGATGCCGTCTTCATGGTGCTCAGCGACACGTTCGGCTTCAGCACCGAGCTGCTGGAGTGGATGGCTGATAAGATGGAGGACGACCCTGAAACCCTCATCGTCAGCCCAGTGTACCAGTGGAAAAGAGGGCATCCCGTCCTGTTCAGGAGACCCCTGTTCGAGGAGTTCCTTGGGCTTGAGGCGGGGGAGACAATGAGGGACGTCGTGAACCGCCACGAAGATCGGCACAGGTACGTCGAGTCGGACATCTGGTGCAGGATAGACCTGGACACTCCCGAGGACTACGAGAGGGTCAAGGATCTCTGGAGTAGGAGACAGGTCAGCTGAGCATCCCGTAGATCTTCTCCTTCAGGGTCGAGACGATCACCTTCTCCTCGCCCTTCCCCAGGGAGTCAATCGCTATACCGATCCTGTTCACCGAGGCGTCCCCGCTCATGCTGGTCTCCACCCAGATGCTGGGGTCGCCCCTCCGGAGGTCGAACGCCAGATCCCTCGCGGAGATCCTGTCGTCGAATGATATCATCGCCCGAACCTCCCATGGCTTGAGGGCGGAGACCTCGGCCGATGAGACGCCGTTGACGCTCCACATCTCGGTCGTGATCCAGTCGGCCCTCCTCCTCCACTCGCCGAACTCGGCTTCCTCCTCCTCGGGTGTCTTCTCAAGGAAGACATCCAGAGCCTTCAGGAGGCCGACTATCTGGGTCCTGTCAACCTTCATGCCCCTGCCCAGGCCATTGAAAGGGGAGGCCTGGAGCTTCGCCATCTCCACAAGCTCCCTGGTCCCGCAGAGGATGCCGGTGTCGTTGGGCCCCTTGATCTGCTTCCCCCCGCTGATGGCGACCAGGTCGGCGCCCATGGAGGCGTACTCGCTCAGCCTTCTCCTCGGGAGGACAGCCATCGCCGCGTCCACGATTACGGGGACGTCGTGTGCATGAGCTATTTCTATGGTCCTTTCGAGAGGTACGCCTCGACCTTCCCTGTGAGCGCTGAAGGCTATCGCAGCTGTCCTCCCAGAGATACCTGCCACAAGCTCTTCCTCCGTGCAGCCGCTCGATGAGCCGACGTGGACGACCTCGCCTCCCACCATCTCGTATGCGAACTCGTAGGGGCTCCTGTGGCTCATCTGTGTGAGGATCTCCCTTCTTGCTCCAAGGTCGTCGGGGATGCGTTGAATGATCGCCTTCCAGGGTCCGTCGATGGGCTGCAGTCGCTCATAGGGCTTGACGGAGTGCTCCTCTAATCCTGAGCCTCTCAGGAGGCAGGCAGCCAGCCCCAGCTGGAGGGAGGACGTGGCCCCCGCGGTGACCATCGCCGCCTCCGCCCCGGTAGCTCTGGCTATGACCTCCCCGGCCCTGTCCTGGAGCTCCATCATGATGACGTACTGCCCAGCGGCCTCCTCCATGACCGCCATCACCCTCGGGTCCGGTATTGAACCACCCAGATGGGTAGCGGTGCTGCATGCGTTGATGACCCTCCTCACCTCTAGCTCTTCGTAGACGCCCATGCACAATCGACCTGAAAACTAGTCCATACAGGCATTTATAGCATTAATATGCAGAGAACCCAGCCCGAGAAGCGGTGTCTTAGCCGCGCTTCGCCTTAATGAGCTCAGCGACGATGCTGACGGCGATCTCCTCAGGAGTCTCTGCTCCGATTTCGAGGCCTATGGGTCCCTTTATCCTTTCGACGGCATCTTTGGGGAACCCCTCAGCCATTAACTGCTTCTTATGCTCTCTCTCCTTGTTCCTGCTGCCCAGGAGACCGATATAGGCGGGTCCCTGGGGCAGGAAGCTCCTCAGGGCATCGAGTTCTACGCTGGTCTCACCGTGGACGATGGCGACGAAGTCGGAGGGCATGACCTTGAGCCTTCCCAACTCCTCCTCGAAGGGGCCGGAGAGGATCTCCTTGGCGTGGGGGAACCTCTCCCTGGTCGAGGTCTCGGCGTCATCCACGACTATGACCTCGAAGCCCACCCTGTGGGCGAACTCGGCTACGGGCATGCCTATGTGCCCCGAGCCTACGACTATGAGCCTGGGATCCGGTTTTATCACGTCCAAGAATATCCTAACCTCTCCTCCGCATTTTGAGTCCACCGAGACGGCGCCCTCCTCGGCCTCCACGCCCAGGGCGAACGTCAGCTTCCTCGGCCTCCCCTCCCTCAGCGCCTCAAGGGCCTCCCACACGAGGAGCCTCTCCATTCCCCCTCCGCCGATGGTGCCGAAGGGGACGCCGTCGGGGTCCACGAGCATCTTCGCCCCCTCGTCCCGGGGGCCCGAGCCCTCCTTGTCGATGAGGGTGGCGAGCACCACGGCCTTCCCCTCTCTGAGGAGCCCGCTCATCTTGGAGAATATCTCGGGGTCGCTCATGCATGTTGCCTCGGGGTCACGTCTCTATCAGGAGCGCCCCATTATTTTAATTCTTCATCCTAAGCCCAGAGCCTCATTTATGTGGGCCCAGAGCTCATTGGGGTCCCCGGGCTGACAGGCGTGGACCTCATGGCCTGCACGTTTTGCCATGTCCTCCACAGTACTCAGCAGGTTGGTCCGGCACGTGGCCACTGCGACATCGGATCCACGCAAAGCACTCAGCACCCCTTCAACCCCCCTGAGTAACCCTCCTCTCCTCTCCTCCAGCCTGCCAAACTCGTCTACGAAGATAAGCCTGGGCTGTCCAAAGCTCGCAACTGAGGCGGTGAGAACCTCGTTGGCTCTCTGGAATCCCGACGTGGAGAAGACGAACTTTTCGAGGTA
>CAYONH010000213.1:0-3449 GCA_964405275.1 uncultured Candidatus Bathyarchaeia archaeon
TTCACCATGAAGGCGACGATGCCCGTGTCCTGGCACATGGGCTTGGAGTTCTCCCGTGCGATGTCGACGTTCTTCAGGATGTTGGTGAGCTGAGCCTTGCCCACCGCTCCCTCAGTCTCCTCCATTGCCTCCCCTAAAACTTCTACATATTCAATTGGGATCTCCGTGACGGCTATCCTGAGGAGCTCGACGGCCGTGTCCTCGACTATCTTACCTATTTCCGTCATCTTCAGCCCTCCATCTCCGCTATTATCTTCTCCATCCTGGCCGTGACCAGCTCCTTGACGTCCTGGGTCATGTTGTTCCCATGGGTGTCAATGGTTACTATCATGGGGCCGAAGTCCTCGACGTCATAGACCCAAAGGCACTCTGGCATCCCCAGCTCCTCGAGCCAGTGGACCTCCCTGACCTTCTTGATGCCCCGGGCGGCGAGGAGGGCAGCTCCCCCCGTGAAGGCCCCGTAGACGCAGCCGTACTCCTGGCAGGCCTTGGAGGTCCTGTTTCCCATGCCGCCTTTTCCAATGATTATGGCGGGGCGGAAGGTCTCGATGAAGTCGTCCTGGAATATCTCCATCCTGGCCGATGTGGTGGGGCCGGCAGCGATAACCGTCCACTCTCCGTCCACTTTCTTCATGATGGGGCCGCAGTGGAACACCCCGACGCCCTTAAAGTCGACGGGGAGATTCTCTCCCTTCTCGTGGAGCTCCAGGGCCTTGAGGTGGGCCTCGTCCCTGGCGGTGATAACCGTGCCTGTTACGTAGACGAGGTCTCCCATCTTGAGCTTGCGGATCTCGTCCTCTGGCACCGGGGTCTTGAGGTGGTAATCCATCTGTGATCATAAAGACTCACACTGAAAGAATTTAAGTAATTTCAGGGCCTAGGAGGTATCCGCTTTAGATAAATTATAAAATCTACCGATACTACCCCTATGAGATGGCAAACGCGACGTCTGGACTCTACTTCACATTCAAACCGGAGAACGCCGCCTTCAAGGCTAAGGTCGAGGAGCTGAGCGGGGAGAACATAGACCTCTGCTTCCAGTGCGGCGCCTGCAGCTCGGGCTGCCCCCTCACCGGGGAGATGGACCTCCTGCCCTCCACGGTGATACGCTACGCCCAGTTGGGGATTGAGGAGGTCCTGGAGTCGAAGACGCCCTGGATATGCATAACATGCTTCAACTGCGAGATCCGTTGCCCCCGGGGCATTGACATAGCCAACGTGATGGAGGCCATCCGGGAGATGGTCCTGAGGACCAAGTACGACAAGTTCACACTGGACGAGCTCACGCTAGAGGAGCTGAGGGAGCTCCCCCAGATAGCCATCATAAGCAACCAGAGGAAGCTGACCGCCTGAGGTGGAAAGATGAGATTGGCATACTACCCCGGATGCACGTTGAAGACGGACGCCAAGAACTTCGACGAGTCCACCTACTCCGCTGCAGAGGCGCTGGGCATTGAGCTCCTCGAGCCGACGAGGTGGAACTGCTGTGGGACCGTCCACGCCCTCGCGAAGGACAACGTCATGAACTACCTTGCGCCCATACGAAACCTCATCAGGGTGGAACAGATGAACGAGGCGGAGCTGGTCGACGACAAGAGAGTCGTAACCCAGTGCGCTATGTGCTATAACACCCTTAAGAGGGCTAACGTGGCCGCCAAGGCTGACCCTGATAAGATGGGGAAGATCAGGGACTTCATGGAGAAGGAGCCCAACTATCAGGGGAGCGTCAATGTCGTCCACATGCTTGAACTTATCAAGGGGCTGGGCTGGGACGAGGTCGAGTCGAAGGTGGTTAAACCCCTCGACGGTCTCAAGGTCTCCCCGTACTACGGATGCCTCCTCCTCCGCCCCAGGGAGTACGGCATCGATGATCCCGACCACCCCACGGTCATGGAGGACCTTTTTGAGGCCCTGGGGGCCGAGGTCGTCGATAATCCGTACAAGGCTAAGTGCTGCGGGGCCTACCACGCGGTCCACATGAAGGAGGTGGCTGCGGACCTGTCCTACAGGATACTTAGGCAAGCGCAGGAAGCCGGTGCGGATATAATCGTCACTGCGTGCCCCCTCTGCCAGTTCAACCTGGGGGACCGCCAGAATGAGATCAAGAAACATCAGAGGGAATTCGAGGGGATACCCGTGGTCTATTACACTCAATTAATGGCCCTCGCCTTCGGCAAGGAGGGGACGGGCTTCGAGCAGAACATACCGGACCCGGTTCCGGTTCTGGAGGAGAAAGGTCTACTTTAGGAGGAAATCAGATGGGAGAAAACGAGTCCGAGATGGTAACGATCCACGTGATGGGGAAGAAGCACGAAGTGCCCGCCGACCTCACCATAATGAAGGCGATGGAGTACGCCGGTCACCAGTTCCGAAGGGGCGCTGGCTGCAGAGGCGGATACTGCGGCGCCTGCGCTGCCATGTACAGGGTGAAGGGGAGCTACAAGCTGCAGGGGGCGCTGGCCTGCCAGAAGATAGTTGAGGACGGCATGTACATCGCCCAGATACCCTTCAGCCCGGCCGAGAAGATAACATACGACCTGTCAGAGCTGAGGCCCGACGCCAACACATTCCTTGAGTACTACCCCGAGATCTCGAGGTGCCTCAGCTGCAACACGTGCACCAAGGCCTGCCCTCAGGACATCCAGGTGATGGACTACGTCCAGGCCTCCCTCAGGGGAGATGTAGAGGAGGCCGCCAGGCTCAGCTTCGACTGCATCAGCTGCGGGCTCTGCGCGGTGAGATGTCCCGCAGAGATCGTGCCGTACAACGTCGGACAGCTAGCTAGGAGGCTTAACAGCCGGTACGTGATAGGCCCGACGGAGCACGTCCTTAAGCGTGTGGAGGAGGTTGAGGCTGGGGAGTTCGACGCCGATATTGACGAGCTCAAGAGGTTAGATAGGAAAACGCTTCAGGAGCGATACGAAAGCAGGGAGGTGAAGCTGTGAGCGGCTACCCCGAATACATGCAGGGCCTCCTCAAACTCGTGGAGAAGACTAGACCCGACCGGGTTGGGAAGGCCCTCAGGGCGATGAACGCTGAGGAGAAGCAGCAGATCCTCCGAGACTGGCACCCCGATTACAAGATGGACCAGAAGCGGAAGCTCAAGATAGGCTCCAGCGCCGGGGAGCTCATGCCCCACGAGGTGGCCGACACACTGGAAGCCCACCCCGTCATAAGGCCCGGGGACATCGACCTTTCAAACGTAGCCTACGACGTGGACGTAATGGTCATAGGGGCAGGGGGAGCGGGTCTCAGCGCCTCCCTCACCGCCATCGAGCATGGCGTCGCTCCAGATATGGTTTTGATGATCCAGAAGCTCAGGCTGGGGGACGCGAACTCCAAGATGAGCCAGGGAGGTATACAGGCAGCCGACGATCCCGATGACAACCCCACAATCCACTACCTCGACGTCATCGGAGGGGGTCACTACGCCAACAAGCCCGACCTCG
>CAYONH010000214.1:0-3423 GCA_964405275.1 uncultured Candidatus Bathyarchaeia archaeon
GTGGCCTTCTTGACGTCCCCCCATCTGTCCTGGCTCTGGTAGATGGCGAGGGACCGGATCATGGCCTGGCCAAGGCCGAGGCCTGTGAGAATCGCAAACATCCCTGGGATCACGAAGGAGAGCCCGTAGATCCCCATCTCTGTGGGCCCGAGGAGCCGTGCGACGATGATGATGCCGATGGCGTTGAAGATCTCGGAGAGGAAGTTGCCTATGAAGAGGTGGAAGCTGCCCCTTGTGGACCTCTCCGCAACCCTCTCCAGATCGTTCATGGCTTCAGCGTCTCCGTGTCCCCTATGGCTTTATTTAATGTTCCCTAAATGTGTGTTAGGTACTTGCTCTTCACGATCATAAACTATATGGTGTAAAAAAAAGGGAGAGATGGTTACTTTTCAAGCTGCTTCAGCGGAGGCTTCAGGTCCATGGGTATGGGGGGCACGTAGCTTCGGCCTCTGAGGAGCTCTCTCCACTCGTCACGTACATTCTTTAGTGTCTCGGTCTTCGTGAGGAGGTCAAGCCCCGCCGTGGCTATGACCTTTGAGGCGAAGATGAGGCTCTTGTGGCCTATGCTCATCCCGGTCTGGGCGACGTACTGCCAGCTGTGCCCCGGGGTGCCCAGCATCCTGGAGGCGGTTGTGAACTCGATGGTGGGTGTGACCCAGCTCACGTCGGCGACGTCCGTGGAGCCCGCGTTGGCCATGCCCTCCCTGTAGTCGTCGAGGATGCGTTCGTCGAAGTGCTCGTCAACCAGCTTCTCCCAGCCTGGGACTCCCGACTTGCGTAGCGCGTTTACCTTCTTGTCCCTCTCGATGCTCTCGCCCAGCCTCTCCGCGAACTCGTGCTCCTCCTCTGTGAAGGTCGGGGCGCCGATCTCCCTCATGTTGGCGACGACGAGTTCGCTGAGGGCCTTGTTGCCCAGGGTGTTGTAGCAGCCTGTGAGGAACTCCACCTCGTGGGTGGTGCGGGCCATCTTGTCGGCTCCCTCGGCTATGTCGAGGACCCACTTGTAGATGTACTCCACCTGGTCACGCTCTGGGGCGCGTACGTAGAACCATGTACGGGCATAGGCGGGGACGACGTTGGGCTGCCCTCCGCCCTCCTCGGTGATGTAGTGGACCCGGGCTTTCTCGATGACGTGCTCCCGCATGAAGTTGACGCCGTTGCTCATCAGCTCCACGGCGTCGAGGGCGCTGATGCCGTTCTCGGGGTCCCCGGCGGAGTGGGCTGTGCGTCCGTGGAAGTGGAACTTGACGCTGTTCATGGCGTTGCTGCTCCCCGTGCCGGCGGTGTTGTTGGAACCCGGGTGGTGGCTCAGTACGGCGTCGACTCCGTCGAAGAGGCCGTGGCGGACCATCCAGACCTTCCCCACGAGTGTCTCCTCGGCGGGGCATCCGTAGAAACGTACGGTGCCGGGGATGTTAGCCTCCTCCATGGCGGTCTTGATGGCGATGGCTCCGGCCATACCGCCTGTGCCGTGGATGTTGTGGCCGCATCCGTGGCCCGGGGCGCCCTCCACGACGGGATCCTTGTAGGGGACCGCCTTCTGGCTTATCCCTGCTAGGGCGTCGAGCTCCCCCAGGACTCCGAGGACGGGTCCTCCGCTCCCCCAGGTGGCTGTGAATGCTGTGGGCATGTCGGCGACGCCCCTCTCGACCTTGAATCCGTGCTTCTCTATCTCGTCGGAGAGGAGCTTGGAGGTCTTGTACTCTAGGAGGCCGAGCTCGGCGTACTCCCAGGCCTTGTCACTGATCTCGATGATATGCTTCTCGTTCTCGTCGATCCAGCTAAGAGTTGTCTCCTTTGACATTATGATCTCTGGATTATTCGCGTATGTTTTGATAAAACCATCTGGTAGATGGGTGGGGCTAAGCGGAGGTTACCCTCCTCCTGTAGGCTGCGTAAAGGGTATACCCGAGGATAGCCGAGATGGCCCCCTGCATACCGTTGAAGACCCCCAGCAGGGGGAGCAGTCCCACCGTCACGCTGTAAGGGACGCCGCGGTAGCCAGGGAGGACGATGAGGTTCCAGGCGCTCATGACGAGTATCCGTAGTACGAGGCCTCCGGCTATGGATATCCCCCTCGTGATGGGGCTGCTGAGAGTCCTGTCTCCCACGAGCTTCACACCTATTGCCACCCCCAGAGCCGTCGTGAACTCCGCTATGCCTTTCATAGAGGCGTCGATGAGGCCGCTGGGCTTCCTCATGAATATGCCCAGCAGGGCGACGAGAGATGTGGTTCCGGCCGAGGGTAAGCCGTATAGGAAGTAGGAGAGCATGATTGGGACTCCTGTGAAGTCGAATTTTATGTATGGCAACGGTGGGAACGGGATCTTGAGCCCCGAGTACTTGAGGGTGTAGTCGAATACGATGACCATTGCGGCTAGCAGCGCTGTGCCAGTCAGCTTGGCTGTCTTACCCCCGATTTCCGTCGTCTTTATTCTCTCCTATATTGATTATCGATGATATAACCCTCCACTCTTCCTGAAGATAAAAGGGTTGTCTATTCATTTTTATTACCTAATTAATGTCCTTGATGGTCAGGTGGAGGTGCCCAACACGCTTAAAAGCCTGCCCCCGTAATACCTGGGGCAGGTGGAGGATGTGCATCAACTCCAATATCTACGGGCGGGGTCGCTGACCTCCGCAATCTGATTCTCCGAACCCTCAATGACAACCAGCTCCTGATTCTGAACTGCGTAGCGCGCCGCAGGTGCTCCATGACGTCGCTTCTCAGGGGCCTGTCCGAGGAGTGGGGGATACCCCTTTCTACACTGAAGCTGAACGCGAGGATACTGAGGGAGCTGAACCTCGTCAGCTACGGGTCTATCCATGATAAGAGGGACGCCCGGGTGGAGAAGCTGGGCTCATTCGTGCTAGGGCTGCTGGAGGACGGGGATGACGGGGCGCTGATCAGGTTCCCTGACTAGAGAGGAGGTCCATCTGCTCCTGGATGCGCCTCTCGACCTCGGCCTCGATGGCCAGCCTGTCGACCTTCCCCATCGCGGTCAGGGGCAGGGATTCAACGACCATCACCCTGGCCGGGACCTGGAAGTACTGGAGGCGCTCCCTGCAGTGGTCGAGTAGTCGCCCCTCAAGGCCCTCCTTTTCGGCGCCTCTAACTAGTGTCACTATAGCCTGGATGTCCGTGGAGCACCTCAGTGGGTCGGGGACGCCGAAGGCGGCTACCAGCTCTACGCCCGGGTGTGAGGACAGGGCGTCCTCCACCTCCTGAGGCCAGACCGTGTGCCCCTCAGCGATGATCCTGTCCCTCTTCCTCCCGTAGATGTAGAGGTAACCCCCCTCGTCTATGCTGCAGATATCCCCCGTGTGGAGCCACCCGTCCACGAGCACCCTGTCTGTCTCCTCCTGAGCCCTCCAGTAGCCCTTCATGACCTGGGGGCCCCTCACGAGGAGCTCCCCCTTCTC
>CAYONH010000215.1:0-1479 GCA_964405275.1 uncultured Candidatus Bathyarchaeia archaeon
AGCATCTCGCCCGTGGGCTTCTGGACCTTGTCGAAGAGCATGAGGTATACGACGCTCATCCCCGCCACGAGGGAGGACACCACCAGCAGAGCTACGTCGTAGAGGGTGTAGTTATTCATTATCTGGCTGAGTACTGTCTCCTCGCCTTCTAGGAATATGTGGATCTCCGTGGGGTTCAGAAGTTTCAGCATTATGAGGAAGACGGATACGATGAAGACGCAGGCAACCAGAAGGGAGCGCCCACGTAGGTTGAGCCTCCACATCATCCCTGCGCCTCAGCCTCCATATGTCCCCCTCATCACTTCGTTTCGAACGAGATCTCCCTGAACTCTTTAACAGAATAGAAGCTGGAGTCAAACCTGACGAGGTAATATCGGTCCCCCACCATTAGTATGAACCCTAATTTGTTGACTGCGGGCTCCTTGTGAATCTTAGTAACTATCCCGTTGATACTAAACTCCTCTTCGGTGATCAGCTCCCGGATGCGGGTGTCTCTGAAAGCGTAGTACAGCAGATCGTATACCTCATTCAGCTCCGTGCTCTGACCCCGCTGCCAGTACGCTGTATCAATGTCCCCGAAAGCTACATTGATCTCGAACTCGGGGATGTGGACCAGGTATGATGTTTCACCTGTATCATCAGGAACTAAGTTGAAGTTCTGGGTGTACTCGGGCACCGATATGATGAAGACGTTCTCTTTTATTATGAACTGGCTGTGGACGGCCCCATAGGGCAATGTGTAGTTCAGGACCTTCGTCTCCCCGATGAACTCGGCTAACCAAACGGTGCCATCCGGGTTCGTACCAACCTTGCCCGTTGAGACGTGGTGCTTGACATCGGCGTGGTCCTGAAGGTACCTTGTGACCGCTAAGGCTAGAACAGAGCCCACCAATACCAAGACTATTATCAGCACAGTTCTGTTCCTAACGCGAAACTCCATACTACCCACTCAACATCCACGCAGTATCAGATAGAGAGCTACTAGCTTATCAGTTATAATTATGAAACTAGTTTACAACTGGAATATCGGCGCTATACGTTTATGCGATCAACTAAAAGCATGTGCGCCATATTCCACACTCGCCATAAAGGGTGGGAATACCTAAGCTTGTACATTTCACTAATTTCAATTCTAATGGATTATGAAAAGTCTACTAACTCAACGAAATAGTTCATACGTAGTTCGTAGTTCTAAACGAACATCCATAAAGAAAAATCGAATCTAAACCACACCACGCATATTTTATACTATTTCCTGAATGGTTCGAAGCGGATCTAAATGCCTGACGAACAACGTTACGAGGTTCTGCAGAGGAGTATCCCCCCGCTTCCCGCATACGACGACCCCGAGTACTGGGGGAAGATTAGGGAGCAGTTCCCGATGCCCGCCGACGAGGCGTACTGCAACACCGGGACGATAGGAGCCTCCCCCCTCCGGGTGCTCCACGCCGTCGTCAACCACATGGTCCAGTCCATGGC
>CAYONH010000215.1:1579-3373 GCA_964405275.1 uncultured Candidatus Bathyarchaeia archaeon
CCGGCTGGGGCAGCGGGGCACGGGGAACCCCGCCCTCCTCTTAGGGTTCGAGGCGGCCCTGGACCTCCACTTCGAGATCGGCCCGGAGAGGGTCCAACGGAGGATCAAGGAGCTGGGGGACCGCCTGCGCCGAGGCCTGAGCCGGATGGATGGCACCCAGATAGTCACGCCGGTGCACCCCGAGATGTGCTCCGGGCTGACCACGTTCAAGGTAGACGGAGTCGAGGACAGGGCAATCCAGGACGAGCTGTGGAGGAGGGGCAGGATCCAGCCCCGCGCACTCCGAGGGGGCAGAGGGGTAAGATACAGCACCCACATCTACAACAGCGAGGACGAGATCGACCGCGCACTACACATAATAGAAGAAACGACGTGAAAGCCGAAAATAGGAGACTTGCGATATAAAGTGAGTGGAGATTAGCCTACCACTGTAATCCGTCGTATATTCTCCGTTTTACTTAGGTGGGCATCTTCTCGATGACTGAATCTTTATTAGTACCCCCACCCCTACTAGGTAGGGGGACCCCTACTTTGTATTTTGATCCTCTTCCCAAGAAAAACAGAGGCGACTTGTACAACAGAGAAGAAGAGCTGAAGAAGTTCTCGGACGCGTTAGCCTACTCGTCACTGATCGTGATAGTGGGGCTCCGAAGGACTGGGAAGACCTCCTTCATGAACGTGGCACTATCCGAGTCCGATAGCCCCCACATCGTGCTGGACATGCGCGGACTTTCATTCAACCCTTCACGCGCTGACATAGTGCGAAAGGTGGAGTCAGCGTTCAACCTCATCAACAGGAGGTGGCTCTCGGGGGTCATAAACGCCATAAAGCAGGTAAAAGGAGTCGGCCTCCTGGGCAATTCCCTATCCCTGGACTGGAGCAGGGACGGGCTGGACCTCGCAGACCTCTTCGACAGGGTTAACGCATGGGCTGAGGACAACAACGGGAGGTTCCTAGTCGCCTTCGACGAGATCCAGCTGATCCGCGGCGAGAAGAGCATCCCCCGCCTCTTCGCCCACATAATAGACTACAACCAGAACATCTGCCTCGTCGTGACTGGATCGGAGATGGGGCTCCTCTTCGACTTCCTGGGCCTCGAAGACCCAGACTCTCCACTCTACGGCAGGCACTACACAGAGATCAGTATGCGCAACTTCGAGAGAGATGAATCTATGGAGTTCTTATCCACGGGCTTCAAGCAGCTAGGAATAGACCCCCAAGGGGACATCATCGACTACGCCGTGGATAGGCTGGACGGAGTGGTAGGATGGCTAACCCTTTTCGGTACGAGGTGCCGCGACGAAAACGGTACAAGCGTTGAGATCGTGGACAACGTTGTGAGAGAAGGGGGAAAGCTGACCCGAGCTGAGGCGCTGAAGATGGTGAGGTATTCCCCCAGATACGCCGTTGTACTGAACTACCTGGCGAGGGTGAAGAAAGCGAGCTGGAGGCAGATAAAATCGGTTTTGGAGGTCCATGAAAACCGTTCGCTGCCCAACCCGACTGTTTCCGAGGTACTGAATAGACTCGTCAAGACCAGCCTTATCGAGAAGAACGAGGGATACAGCATCGCCGATCCTCTGCTTGAAGGGGGGATCCTCGACGACCCGCTTCCAGAGAACTAGGCACCCATTCCCTCATGGGGTAATAGCAGAAGTTGTCTGCGTATTGGCGCGTCCTCTCCATATTTTACTTCATACAAATCTCCGAATGAAGATTATAATCTTCCTATTGTAGAAAAAATGACCCGACACACACCTGAATCCAAGTTATGTAGATAGAAAATTAAAGAA